>BDSU01000036.1 GCA_002897675.1 bacterium BMS3Abin02
ATGCCTGGTGATAATACGGAGATGACGGTCGAGTTGATTACTCCGATCGCGATGGATGAAGGTCAGAAGTTCGCGATTCGTGAGGGTGGCCGTACTGTCGGTGCCGGCACCGTCACCAAAGTCATCAGATAGCCACCACCGGATAGCAGACGAGAAACGAGCATTTATGCCAGAAGGACAGAAGATTCGAATCCGGTTGAAGGCGTACGACCACGAACTGGTCGACGAATCGGCGCGCAAGATCGCTGAGACCGTGACCCGGACCCAGGCGAAGGTGAAGGGCCCGATTCCGTTGCCGACGGAGATCCATCGGTACTGCGTGATCCGGTCGCCGTTCGTCCACAAGGATTCCCAGGAGCACTACGAGATGCGGATTCACAAGCGCCTGCTCGACATCATGGAACCGACGCGCAAGACCGTGGACTCGCTGATGCGTCTCGACCTGCCGGCAGGTGTGGAAGTGGAGATCAAGCTGTGAAGGCCATTCTCGGAGAGAAACTGGGCATGACGCAGGTCTTCGATGACGAGGCCCGGGCGATTCCGGTCACCGTCATCAAGGTCGGCCCTTGCCGGGTGATTCAGATAAAGCGGCCGGAAACGGACGGCTATGCCGCGGTGCAGATCTCATACAAGGAAGTGAACTCGGTCAACCGTCCGCTGGCCGGTCACTACGCCAAGGCGGGAGTAGCTCCTGGGCGGCACCTCGTCGAAGTGCGTGTGGACGACCCGGACGCCTATGAGCTCGGGCAGGAGATCACGATCGCGGATGTCCTCACCAAAGGTGCGAAGGCGGACGTCGCCGGGGTCTCGAAGGGCAAGGGCTTCCAGGGTGTGATCAAGCGCCACAACTTCTCCGGACAGGGTGCCAGCCATGGTGTGCACAGGGTGCACCGCGCGCCCGGCTCGATCGGCGCGTGTGCGACGCCGGCCAGGGTGTTCAAAGGCAGGAAGCTGCCGGGCCGCATGGGTGGGGAGCGAGTCACGCTGCTCAATCTCGATGTCGTCGATATCGACACCGCCAGAGGACTCGTGCTTCTGGGCGGATCCGTTCCGGGGCCGAAGGGCTCGGTCGTGCTGGTGCGAGAGGCGGTGAAGGCTCGTGGCTGACACGTACTCGGCAGCATTGTTCGCGAGTGACGGCTCCCGAAAGGGTGACCGGGCACTCGACGCAGAGGTCTTCGGCATCGAACCGAACGAACCGGTGATGCATCAGGTCGTCACGGCACAACTCGCCGGGGCGCGTTCCGGAACGGCTTCGACCAAGACCCGCGGTCAAGTTCGTGGCGGTGGCAGAAAGCCATGGCGACAGAAGGGACTCGGACGAGCTCGACAGGGATCGATCCGTGCACCGCATTTCGTCGGTGGCGGCGTGGCATTCGGCCCGCACCCCCGCAGCTACAGGCAGCGAACCCCCAAGAAGATGAAGCGCCTCGCCTTGCGCAGCGCCCTCTCGGCCCGGGCGCGTGAGGGAGCGATCAAGATCGTGGAGACGCTCGACTGGACAGAGCCGAAGACAAAGCAGGCCAAGGCGTTCCTCGAGGCAATCAGTGCCGAACGCAAGGTCCTGGTGGTGCTGGGTCGCAGTGACCGAATCCCCGAACGTTCCTTCAGGAACCTTCGCGGGGTCGCGATCGTCGAACCCGGCCAGTTGACGACCTACGACGTGCTGTGGGCCGACACCTTGCTGTTCACCACGGACACGATCGGGTCGGTGGGACGGCACGGTGCGTACGACGTGACCCAGGCGGATTTCGTAGAAGACGAGGGAGGTGAACGATGAAGGATCCACGAGACGTGATCCTGACTCCGGTTGTCTCCGAGAAGTCCTACGACCTCATCGAGCAACACAACACGTACACGTTCGACGTCGTTCGGAGTGCGAATCGGACAGAGATCGCCAAGGCGATAGCCGAGATCTTCGACGTCACGGTGCTCCGGGTGAACACGCTCAACCGCCGCGGCAAGCAGAAGCGGACCGGTTGGGTCGTCGGCCGACGCCAAGACACCAAGCGGGCACTCGTCAAGCTGGCGCCTGGTGCCACAATCGACATCTTTGGGGTGTAACGATGGCAACGAAGAAACAGAAGCCAACCTCTCCCGGGCGGCGATTTCAGACAGTCTCGGATTTCGCCGAGATCACGAAGTCGAAGCCCGAGAAGGCACTCCTTTCCAAGAAGACCAAGACCGGTGGGCGCAACACGCATGGGCGCATCACGTCGCGCCATCGCGGCGGTGGTCACAAGCGTCGGTTCCGTATCATCGACTTTCGGCGAAACAAGGACGGTGTCCCGGCCAAGGTTGCAGCGATCGAGTACGACCCGAACCGCAATGCCCGCATCGCCCTCCTGCACTATGTGGACGGCGAGAAGCGATACATCCTCGCTCCCGTCGGTGTGAAGGTGGGTGAGATGCTCGAGTCCGGATCCGGCGCCGAGATCAATCCTGGCAACGCACTGCCGCTGCGCAACATCCCCGCAGGCACGGTCGTTCACGCGATAGAAATGCGCCCTGGCGGAGGGGCTAAGATAGCTCGCTCGGCAGGCGCTTCGGTGCAGCTCATGAGCAAAGAGGGCGACCGTGCGCTGTTGCGGCTCCCCTCCGGCGAGATGCGGATGGTGTCGCTCGATTGTCGCGCCACGGTGGGACAGGTCGGCAACACCGAAGCAGAACTCGTGAAGGTCGGGAAGGCCGGGCGCTCTCGATGGAAGGGCGTTCGACCGCAGAGTCGCGGCGTTGCGATGAACCCGGTCGACCATCCTCTCGGTGGAGGTGAGGGTCGGTCGTCCGGAGGCCGGCATCCGGTGAGCCCATGGGGCAAGCCCGAAGGCAGGACGCGAAAGAAGAAGAAGGCAAGCAATCGAGACATTGTGCGGCGGCGATCGAGTAGAGGACGGAGGTAGACGATGGCGCGGAGCCTGAAGAAAGGTCCCTTCATCGACGAGCACCTCCTCAAGAAGGTGGAGGAGCTCAACCGAAAGGGCGAGAAGCGGGTCATCAAGACCTGGAGCCGACGCTCCACCGTCATTCCGGAGATGGTGGGACACACCATCGCCGTCCACGATGGTCGCAAACACGTTCCGGTGTATGTGACGGAGTCCATGGTCGGACACAAGTTGGGCGAGTTTGCCCCGACGAGGACGTTCCGCGGGCATGCGGGCTCCAGGGAAAAGGCAGCGAACAGACGATGAAGGTACGAGCGGAAGCCAAGTACATACGTCAGTCGCCGTACAAGGTACGGCGGGTGCTCGACCTCGTCCGGGGACTCCCGGTCGAGGAGGCGCGCAACGTGTTGGCGTTCACGGACCGCAGAGCTGCGGACACGGTGCGAAAGGTCCTTGACTCGGCGGTAGCCAACGCCGAGCACAACCACGCGCTCGATGCCGATGAACTCGTGGTTGTAGAGGCGTATGCGAATGAGGGCCCCACGCTGAAGCGGTGGCGCCCCCGTGCTCGCGGACGGGCTACCCGTATCCTCAAGCGCACCAGCCACATCACCATCGTCGTGACCGAAGAGAGCGAGGCGTAATGGGCCAGAAAACACATCCCTATGCGTTCCGCCTCGGTGTGGTGACCGACTGGAAGTCGCACTGGTACAGCGACAAGGACTACGTCGAGCTCGTCAACGAAGACTGGAAGATCCGTGACTATGTGAACAGGGAACTGCCTCGTGGCGCGATCTCTCGGATCGAGATCGAGCGAACTCGTGACAAGGTCGTCATCGAGGTGCACACGGCGCGTCCGGGTGTGGTGATCGGCCGTCGCGGCACGGAGGCAGAGCGGATTCGAGCGGGGCTGGAAAAGCTGTCCGGCCGCAGAGTCAAGTACAACGTGATCGAAGTGCGCGAACCCGACCAGGACGCACAACTGCTGGCACGCAGTGTTGCGGACCAGTTGGAGGGCCGAGTCTCGTTCCGAAGGGCCATGAAGCGCACGGTTGCCGCCGCCATGAAAGCCGGCGTGCAAGGCGTCCGGGTCGAGTGCAGCGGGCGCCTCGGTGGCTCGGACATGGGTCGGCGGGAGTGGTATCGAGAAGGCAGGGTGCCGTTGCATACGCTTCGGGCCGATATCGATTACGGGACCGCAACGGCGCGCACGACCGTGGGTGCCGTCGGCGTGAAGGTGTGGACGTACAAGGGTGATGTCGTCGTATCGCTGAAGGCGACGCGGGAGAAACTCGCCGCCGAGATCGCGATGGCGTCGGGCAAGCCCGGAAGGGTCGCACCTGCCAAGGCGAGAGCCGAAGAGGCCGTCGGAGGGCGCAAGAAGCGCCGAGTCATCGAGGCCGGGGGTGGTCGGCGAGTCGTGGACGGTGGCGGCGGCAAGCGCAAGGAAGGCAAGCGGGTCGTCGAGGCCGGCGGGCCGAAGAAGGTCTCCAGTGAGGAAGCCGAGAGCGCGTACCGTGAGGACATCGAAGATACCGAAGGCCCGGTGATCGTCGAGGTCGCACCGCCCAAAGAGAGCGCAGCACCCGAGCCGGAGAGCTTCAAAGAGGTCAACGTCGAAGAAGCGGCGCCCGACGTGGTCGAGATCGTCGAGGCCGACGAACCGGCGGAAACCGCTCGTGTGGAAGTCGGGACCGAAGAGGCACCCGAGGCGGAGAAGGCTGCGGTCGAGCGGGTCGTCGCGGAAGAGCCGCAGGCCGACGAGGAGGGCGAGTAGGCCATGCTGATGCCGAAGCGCACCAAGTACCGGAAGGTGCATCGTGGCCGCAGAACGGGCACGGCCAAGGGTGGAACCAGTGTTTCGTTCGGCGACTACGGCCTCAAGGCCGTCGAGGTCGGATGGATCAGCGCGAGACAGATCGAGTCTGCCCGTGTGGCCATCAACAGGACGATTCGTCGCGGTGGGAAGGTGTGGATCACCATTTTTCCCGACAAGCCTGTGACGCAGAAGCCGGCCGAGACCCGGATGGGATCGGGAAAGGGCAACCCCGAGTTCTGGGTGGCGGTGGTGAAACCGGGCCGGATCATGTTCGAGCTCTCCGGTGTTTCGGAGGAACTCGCGCGTGAGGCGATGCGCCGCGCGGGGCACAAGCTCCCCATCAAAACGAAGTTCGTGACTCGGGAGGACACGTGAAAGCCATCGACTTGCGTGAGTTCACCGCTCTCGAGCTCGAGGACAAGCTCGCGGAGACGAAGGCGGAACTCTTCAACCTGCGTTTCCAGTTGGCCACGAACCAGCTGGACGATGCATCACGAATTCGCGAAGTCCGCAAAGACGTTGCCCGCATCCTGACCGTGATGCGGGAGCAGGAGATTCAGGCCTGGCGAGAGCAGGCCGTAGCTGAGGAAGGTGTGTGATGGTGGATCGAGCACGACGCAGATCCCGCGTCGGCGTGGTCATCTCAGATGGAAGAGACCAGACGGTGACCGTTGAGGTCCAGCAGCAGGTCCGCCATCCGCGCTATGAGAAGATCGTTCGCCGGCGCAAGCGGTACCACGTCCACAACGCGACCAACGATGCGCGCAGAGGCGACACGGTGCGAATCATGGAGACCAGGCCGCTCTCGAAGACGAAGCGGTGGCGGGTCGTCGAGATCGTGGAGCGGGCGCGATGATTCAGCAAGAGTCGAGGCTCAGGGTCGCGGACAACAGTGGAGCGAAAGAGCTGCTGTGCATCCGCGTGATGGGCGGGTCGAAACGGCGCTACGCCGGCCTCGGCGACACGATCGTCGGCACCGTGAAGGATGCCATTCCCGGAGGAGCGGTGAAGCGCGGCGAGGTCGTGAAGGCCGTCGTTGTGAGAACCGCAAAGGGATACCGGCGTAAGGATGGAACCTACATCCGCTTCGACGACAACGCCTGCGTAATCATCGACAACAACAGCCAGCCGCGTGGAACGCGGATCTTCGGGCCTGTGGCCCGTGAACTCCGCGACAAGAAATACATGCGCATCATCTCGCTGGCGCCGGAGGTGCTGTGATGCGACTTCGACAAGGTGACAAAGTGCGGGTCATGACCGGCAAGGACGCCGGCGTGGAAGGTCGCGTCGCACGAGTCATCAACAAGAAGGACAAGGTGATCGTCGAGGGAGTGAACACCGCCCGCAAACATCAGCGCCCGCAAGGCCAGACCATGCAGGGTGGCATCATCGACAAGGACATGCCCATCGATGCCTCCAACGTGATGATCCTCTGTGACGACTGTGGCCCCACGCGCATCGGATACAGGGTGGACGAGGACGGGATCAAGTATCGCGTCTGCGTGAAGTGTGGAGGTGAGCTGTGACGCCACGGTTGAAGCAGAAGTACCTGCGAGAGGTCGTCTCCGCGCTCGAGAAGCAGCTGGGCAGCGAGAACACGATGCGCGTCCCGAGGTTCGAGAAGATCGTCGTCAACATGGGCATCGGCGAGGGCGCAGTCGACTCCAAGCAGGTCGATGCGGCCATGGAAGAGCTCGCAGTCATCACGGGACAGAAGCCGCGACTCAACCGGGCGAAGAAGTCGATTGCCGGTTTCAAGATTCGACAGGGGATGCCGGTGGGCGCATCGGTGACGTTGCGCGGCGACTACATGTGGGAGTTCCTGGACCGACTCATCGCGATCGCGATTCCGAGGATCAGAGACTTCCGAGGCCTGAACCCCAAGTCGTTCGACGGGCGGGGCGACTACTCATTCGGCGTGACCGAGCAGCTGATCTTTCCTGAGGTCGACTATGACAAGGTGACGTCGATTCGTGGTATGGACATCACGATCTGCACGAGCGCCGAGACAGACGAAGGTGCGCGGGCTCTCCTGGATGCGTTCGGGTTCCCGTTCCGCAGGCAGGACGCAAGGGTTTGAAACGAGGGAGCGAATGGCGAAGAAGAGTCTGATTGCAAAGGCGAAGAGGAAGCCGAAGTTCAAGGTGCGGGAGTACCACCGATGTCAACGGTGTGGTCGGGCGCGAGCGTACTTGCGCGACTTCGGCATGTGCCGCATCTGCGTGCGCCAACTCGCGTCCAGAGGTGAGCTCCCCGGCGTGAGAAAGGCTTCGTGGTAGTCATGATGACCGATCCGATTGCCGACATGCTGACCCGGATCCGCAACGCCAACCAGGCGGGCAAGGCCGTCGTCGTCATGCCGTCATCAAAACTGAAGCAACAGGTCGCGAGCATCCTCGCAGCCGAAGGGTTCATCGACGGGTTCGAGAGCCGTGAGGCGGGCGTTCGGCGAGAGCTCGTGCTGCAATTGAAATACGGTGGGGGCCGCTCCAGGGTGATCCAGGGGATTCGGCGGGTCTCGAAGCCTGGAAGGCGGATCTACAGCGGTGCAAGTGACCTGCCGCGCTCCCACGGAGGACTCGGTGTCATGGTCATTTCGACGTCACAAGGCCTGCTGCCCGACAGGGAGGCGCGTCGGCGCCGTCTTGGCGGCGAGATCATGTGTGAGGTGTGGTGAGATGAGTCGCGTCGGTAAGGCACCCATCCCGATTCCGCAGGGCGTCGACGTCGTCGTCAGCGGTCAGGGCGTCTCGGTGAAGGGCCCAAAGGGCACTCTGGAGCGAACGTTCCATGAGAAGGTTCGCATCAGCGTCGAAGACGATGTGGCCAAGGTCGAACGCTTCGACGACGAGCGTGAGTCCCGTGCGCTGCACGGTCTGTCGCGTGCGCTGCTCGCCAACATGGTGACCGGCGTCACGCAGGGGTTCCGCAAGGAGCTCTCCATCGTCGGGGTCGGCTACCGGGCGAACCTTCAGGGGGCGGTCATCGAGTTGCAGGTCGGCTACAGCCACCCGGTGCGCATCGAGGCGCCGGCCGGCGTGACTTTCGAGGTCCCGAACCCGACCCACGTGGTCGTGTCGGGCATCGACAAGGAGCTCGTCGGCCAGGTGGCCGCGAATGTCCGCAAGGTCCGGCCTCCGGAGCCGTACAAGGGGAAAGGCATCAGGTACGTCGACGAGTACGTGCGCAGGAAGGCCGGGAAGGCAGGAGTTGCCCGATGAGAGGTTCACGAGAAGACGCGCGTCGTCGTCGGCATCGGCGGGTTCGCAAGACGTTGCGCGGGACGAGCGATCGGCCCAGGGTGGCCGTCTTTCGCAGTAACCGGTACATTTATGCGCAGGTGATCGACGATGATGCAGGACGGACTCTTGCAGCAGCGTCGTCGCAGGAAAAGGCGCTTCGAGGCAAGACACTGAACAGAGACACGGCCGCGGAGGTGGGGGCGTTGCTCGCGCAGCGTGCCGGGAGCGCCGACATCACCGAAGTCGTCTTCGACCGCGGCGGGTTTCCATTCCACGGGCGTGTGAAGGCACTGGCAGACGCGGCTCGCGAAGCCGGGCTGAAGTTCTAGGAGCAGGTAATGGCTGAAACGCAGCAACAACTCGACGAGCGTGTCGTACAGATCAACCGCGTGGCCAAGGTCGTCAAGGGCGGCCGGAGGTTCTCGTTTACGGCACTCGTGGTCGTCGGGGATGGCCGCGGCACGGTCGGTATCGGCTACGGCAAGGCCAAGGAGGTGCCGGCCGCGATCCAGAAGGGTATGGAAGACGCCCGCAAGAACATGGTCGCCATCCCGATGGCCGGCACGACTCTGATTCACAAGGTCATCGGAACGCAGGGCGCGTCGCGGGTCCTGCTGAAACCGGCCGCTCCCGGTACCGGTGTGATCGCCGGGGGAGCGGTCAGGCAGGTACTCGAAGCGGCAGGGATTCGTGATGTCCTGGCCAAGTCGCTCGGCTCGCCGACACATCTCAACGTTGCCAAGGCGACGATGAACGGCTTGCTCTCTCAGATGCGTCCCGAGATCATTGCCGCCATGCGAGGCAAGCGTCCGGAAGACATCGCACCGCCGGGGCTTCTCGCCGCCTACCGGTCGGCCGAACTGCGGAAGGCCGGAGGTTCGGGCTGATGGCGAAGAAGACGCTCGCCGTGACGCTCATCAAGAGCACGATCGGGCAGAAGCCGAAGAACCGGGCGACCGTTCGGAGTCTCGGACTGCGACGCATGCACCAGACGGTCCAGCACGAGGACACCCCCGCCGTTCGCGGGATGTTGCACAAGGTGCGGCATCTCGTGAAGGTCGAAGAGGACAAGTAGCCGGTCATCGGTCGATGCGACGAGTGACCGGGCACTGCGAACTGAGGACAGAGAACTGATATGGCTGACGAAGAGAAGATCACGAAGCTCCAACTCCATCATCTGCGCCCGGCGCCCGGCTCGAAACGGCCCAAACGTCGGGTGGGGCGAGGTGAGGCCGGTCGGCGCGGAAAGACCGCAGGCAGGGGTACCAAGGGGCTGAAGGCCAGGAGCAAGCTTCGCATCGGTTTCGAGGGCGGGCAGATGCCCCTCATGCGGCGGCTGCCCAAGATGCGCGGTTTCAAGAACCCGAACAAGGAGTACTTCGCTCTCGTCAATGTCGAGGCACTGGAAGTGTTCTCCAAGGGCGCGACCGTGACTCCGGACGAACTGCGGTCGCGGGGCATGGTGAAGAAGCGCGGGCGCGTCAAGGTGCTCGGCGAAGGTGAGATCACGAGAGCACTCACGGTTCGGGCACATGCATTCAGCAAGTCGGCGGCCGCGAAGATCGAGGCCGCTGGAGGCACGGTCGAAGTCATCGAGCGCTAGCGGGGTCTCTGAGATGCTTTCTATCTACCGGAACATGTTCAAGATCGCCGATCTTCGGGGAAAGATCTTGTTCACGCTGTTCATCTTCGCCGTGTACCGCCTCGGAGGAGCGATTCCCGTCCCCGGAGTGAGCCTCAGCGCGGTGCAGGAGCTGGGGCAGAGCCAGCAGCAGGCAGGCATCCTCGGACTGCTGAACCTGTTCTCCGGAGGCGCTCTCGAGCGCTTCTCGGTGTTCAGCCTCGGCATCATGCCGTACATCACCGCGGCGATCATCATGCAGTTGCTCGCCGTTGTGATCCCGAAGCTGCAGGCGCTGCAGGACGAAGGTGAGACCGGTCAGAAAGTGATAACCCAGTGGACCCGATACATAACGGTCGTGCTGGCGCTGCTGCAGTCGACCGGCCTCACGTTCCTGTTCAGCCGCGGAACGCTCACACAGGGCATCTCTTTGATACCCGTCTACACGCCGGCTCGCGTGGCCCTCATCGTGCTGACGATGACTGCCGGCACGGCATTCATCATGTGGCTCGGTGAGCTGATCACCGAACGGGGAGTCGGCAACGGCATGTCGCTGATCATCTTCATCGCGATCGCTTCTCGACTGCCGGCCAGCTTCTCACAGATCTGGGCCGGCACGCTCGGATCCGGTCGCCCCGGTGGTGCATCGATCTTTACGGTCTTCATGTTGGTATTCCTCGTACTGATCGTCGGAATCATCTATGTGGAGCAGGGCCAGCGCAGGATTCCGATCCAGTTCGCCAAGCGGGTGCGCGGCCGGCGGGTATTGGGTGGACAGAGCACCTATATTCCGCTCAAGGTCAATACGGCCGGAGTCATCCCGGTCATCTTTGCCACGTCGGTCATGTACTTCCCCGTCCTCATCGCGACGGCGATACCGGCAGACAAAGGCGTATTCCTCGTTTCGCTTCGGAACTGGATCAGCGTCAACATCGGTAACAGCGCCGGGACGAGCACGTTCTACATCATCCTGCTGTTCGTCCTGATCATCTTCTTCACGTACTTCTATACGGCCATTCAGTTCGACCCGGTTCGCCAGGCCGAGCTCATCCAGCGTCAAGGCGGGTTCATTCCCGGTGTGCGTCCCGGCAGCCAGACCGCCAAGCACCTCGGGCACATCCTCAACCGGATCACGCTGTCAGGATCGCTGTTCCTTGCCATCGTCTCCGTCCTGCCTGCGATCGCGAGCGCGATCTTCAACGTGCATGTCGGATTCAGCGGCGTGTCCATCCTGATCGTGGTCGGAGTGGCCCTGGAGACGATGAAGCAGATCGAAAGCCAGCTGACGATGCGGAACTACGAAGGGTTCCTCACGTGAGCGAGCGAAAGCTCGCTCGTACTCCGTACCTCGTACCGTGCAGGGCGCCGACCGGAACTCACGGTGGGAACAGATGAGTTATCGATACCTGTTCTTGGGGCCACCTGGCGCCGGCAAGGGGACACAAGCGGATCTGATCGCTCTCGAGATCGGGGTTCCGCACATCTCGACGGGTGCCATGTTGCGCGAACAGGTCGCTCGCGACACGGAGCTCGGTCGTACGGTGAAAGCCATGATGGCATCCGGGAATCTGGTCCCCGACGACCTGGTCGTCGCCATGCTGGCCGACAGGCTCGAACGTGAAGACGCGGTTCCAGGCTTCATCCTCGACGGTTTTCCACGCACGAGACCGCAAGCGGTCGCCCTCGATGCGCTGCTTGGTGAGGACGGTCTCGACCAGGTCGTGTCGCTCGTAGTGCCGGAAGAAGAGATCGTTCGCCGTATCACCGGAAGACGAAGCTGCGCCGAAGGTCACGTGTACCACGTCACCGATCGACCTCCGAAGGTCGAAGGAATCTGCGATGTGGATGGGCTGCCGCTCTTCCAGCGCAGCGATGACACGGAGGAAGTCGTCAGAAACCGGCTCGCCGTCTACCGGCTCAAGACCGCTCCACTGATCGAGTACTACGCGGACATTCTGGTGGAGGTCGACGGTGTCGGAACCGTCGACGACATCCGGAACCGAATCATCGAAGTCCTATGATCACCATCAAGAACGCGAAGGAATTCGACAAGATGCGAGTCGCCGGGGCGGCGGTCGCCGCGGTCCTCTCCAGCGTGGGGGCTGTCGTCGCACCCGGTGTCACGTTGAAGGAACTCGACGAACTGGCCGCGGAGATCATCAGAGCCCGAGGCTGCACGCCGTCGTTCCTCGGCTACCACGGATACCCTGCACACATCTGCACGTCTCCCAACGACGTGATCGTGCACGGTATCCCCTGTTCGTACCGACTCGTCGAAGGCGACATCCTTTCGATCGATGCCGGGGCCATCTACCAGGGATACCACGGCGACGCAGCCGCCACCTTCGCCATCGGCGAGGTGGCAAAGCCCGTACGGCGGCTCATCGACACGACGAGAGCCGCGCTGTGGGCCGGCATCGAACAAGTCAGGGAAGGGGCCCGGGTCGGCGACATCGGGCATGCCGTGGAACAAGAGGCGAAGCGCCAAGGACTTGGCGTGGTACGAGAGTACCTGGGTCATGGGATCGGTCGCCAGATGCACGAGGATCCGCAAATCCCCAACTATGGCACTCGAGGGACGGGCCTCAAGCTGCGCCGCGGCATGTCGATCTGCATCGAGCCCATGTTCAACATGGGCGGCGAGGCCACGAAGGTCGAGTCCGACGGTTGGACGGTGAAGACGGCGGACGGTAGTCTGTCGGCACACTTCGAGCACACCATCGCTCTCACGGATGGCGGAGTCCGGGTGCTGACGCAAGAGCCGGATTTGGTTGAGGGCGCCCATGGCGGCTAGCCTCCTTCTCCGGTCTCTTGGGACCATTTTCTAGGTTTTCTGTGGCAAAACAAGATGATGTAATCAGGGTACAGGGGACCGTCCTCGAGACACTTCCGAACGCTATGTTCCGGGTGGAGATCGAAGGCGGCCTCGAAGTGCTTGCCCATGTTTCGGGCAAGATGCGGATGCGGTACATCCGCATCCTGCCTGGTGACAGGGTTGACCTCGAGTTGTCGGCGTACGATCCGACACGGGGCCGGATCGTGTGGAGATACAGATGAAGGTAAGACCTTCGGTAAAGAAGATGTGTGAGAAATGCCGGATCATCAGGCGACGTGGTCGCGTATGGGTGATCTGCGATAACCCGCGGCACAAGCAGCGGCAGGGGTGAGGAATGGCGCGAATTGCGGGAGTTGACCTCCCCAGAGACAAGCGAGTCGAGATCGGTCTGACGTACATCTTCGGTGTGGGTCGTACACGGGCTCAGCAGATCTGTTTCGCTCTCGACATCGATCCCGACACGAAAGTTCGTGATCTGACCGACGATGAAGTGATCCGCATTCGACGCTTCATCGATCAGGGCTATCGCGTTGAAGGCGACTTGCGTCGAGAGGTCGCTCAGAACATCAAGAGGAAGATCGAGATCGGGACATATCAGGGCATCCGCCATCGCCGGGGTCTCCCGGTGCGCGGCCAGCGGACGCACACGAATGCCCGGACTCGCAAGGGACGGCGTTCGGCGATCGCCGGCAAGAAGAAGGTCAAGAAGTAGGTCTCAGTGGCGAAGCAGCAAACAAAGCGGGTACATCGTCGCGAGCGGAAGAACATCGCTCACGGACAGGCCCACATCACGGCGAGTTTCAACAACACGATCATCAATATCACCGACCTGGACGGCAACACGATCGTGTGGACGTCCGGTGGAACGGTGGGATTCAAGGGTTCCCGCAAGTCGACACCGTACGCAGCGCAGGTCGCCGCGGAAGAGGCGGCCCGACAGGCGGGAGAGCACGGAGTGCGCAAGCTCGATGTGATCGTGTCGGGGAGTGGCGGAGGCCGGGACACGGCGGTCCGCACCCTGCAGAACATGGGCATGGAAGTCACCTTCATCAAAGATGTCACCCCATTCCCGCACAACGGATGCCGGCCGAAGAAGCGGAGGGGCTGATGGCTCGCTACACGGGGCCTACCCACAAACTGTGTCGTCGAGCGCGACAGCCACTCTGCCAGTCGAAGAAGTGTGCGGTCGATCGTCGACCGTATCCTCCCGGCGAGCACGGCCGCGGCCGGATCCGAGAGACCGACTACCAGATCCAGCTTCGTGAGAAGCAGAAGCTACGCGCCATGTACGGGGTGTTGGAGCGCCAGTTCCGACGCTACTACCGCGAAGCCACCCGGCAGAAGGGCATCACCGGCGAGAATCTGCTGCGCATCCTCGAGAGCCGTCTCGACAACGTCGTGTATCGGGCGGGTTTCGCGCAAACCCGGCCGCAGGCACGACAACTGGTCAACCACGGGCACTTCGAGGTGAACGGCAAGAAAGTCGATATTCCCTCTTATCAGGTCCGAGCCGGCGACGTGGTCACGCTTCGTGAACGGAGCCGCAACCTGATCATCGTCGATCACTCCCTCGAGACGGTGAGACATTCGCTGCCCGAGTGGCTCGAGATCGACGCGGACGAGCGCACGATCGTCGTGCAGGACGTCCCGAACCGTGCCCAGATCGACACGCAGATTCGTGAACAGCTCGTCGTCGAGCTCTATTCGAGGTAGGAGACCACCGTGCTGATCGTTCAACGTCCGCATATCGAAGAACAGCCCGTCTCCGAGCTGCGTTCGAAGTTCATCGTCGAACCGCTCGAGCCGGGGTTCGGGTACACACTCGGCAACACGCTGCGACGGACCCTGCTTGCCAGGATTCCCGGTGCCGCCATCACGACCGTGCAGATCGAAGGTATTCAGCACGAGTTCTCGACGATCGAGGGTGTCGTGGAAGACGTCGTCGATATCATCCTGAACCTCAAGCAGGTCGTGCTCCGCATCGAAGCTTCCGACCCGGCCCAGATCATGTATTTGTCGGCGAAGGGAGCCGGCGAAGTCACGGCGGCCGACATCAAGACGCCCGCCGGCGTCGAGGTCGTGAACGCGGACCTGCATATCGCCACGTTGTCAACTTCTGGACGACTCGAGATCGAGCTCACCGCCGAGCGGGGAGTCGGGTATCGCTCTGCAGAGAAGAACAAGGCGGCCGAAGTCATCGGGATCATCCCGATCGATTCGATCTTCTCGCCGGTTCGCAAGGTGACCTACCAGGTCGAGCCGACCCAGGTCGGCCAGATGACGAACTTCGATCGGCTCGTCCTCGATATCGAGACCGACGGTTCGCTCGAGCCCGCCGAAGCCGTGTCGTCCGCAGGGAAGACACTTCGTGAGCTGCTCGGCTTGTTTGCCGAGATCGGTGAGGGTGTCGGCCTCGAACTCGGTGACGTCGCCGTCGCAGAGCCGATGTCGCCCGACCTCGAACTCCCCATCGAGGCGCTCGATCTCTCAGAGCGTCCTCGCAACTGCTTGCGGCGTGCCCAGATCGAGAGCGTCGGTGAGCTCGTCGCCAAGACGGCGGACGATCTGCTGAGCATCACCAACTTCGGCCACAAGAGCCTCGAAGAAGTCGTCGCCAAACTGGACGAGCTGGGTTTGAGTCTCGCCGGCGGCGGCGAAACGGCGGGTGTGTGATGCCTCGGCCTCGAAAAGGCCCGCGTCTGGGCGGAAGCCCGTCGGCCGAGAAGGCGATGCTCGGCAATCTCGCACAGTCTCTGTTCTGGGAGGAGAAGCTCACCACGACCGTCACTCGTGCCAAGGCCGTGCGTCCGCTTGCGGAGCGTCTCATCACGAAGGCCCGCCGTGGCGATCTGCATGCACGTCGCCAGGTGCTCAAGGTGATCGGTGACACGGAAGTCGTTACGAAGCTCTTCGACGAGATTGCCCCACGGTATGCCGACCGGCCGGGTGGCTACACGAGGATCGTGAAGATCGGTCCCCGTCGCGGCGACAGCGCCGAGATGGCGATCATCGAACTCGTGTAAGGATCCATCGAGCGCCGTGCAGTGGCCGCCTCTCGGGGTGGCCACGTTCGTCTTACCCGAACGCCCGATCGAAGTCTCCCCGATCGGACACTCCGAGATGACGTTTCCGCCTCCGGGGACCTGCGCACGTTACGAGGGTCGGTCGTCTTCCGAACGGAACGGCGGGCCATCGAGGAGAGGGAGCATGATCTTCTCGAACGGGATGTCGAGCGCGGTTGCCACCGTCGACGTGTACTTGAGCAACGCCACCGTCGTCACCATCTCGACGATCTGGGCATCGGTCCATCCCAGTTCTCCGAGACGATCGGTCATCTCGTCGGTCACCGCGGCCGGCCGTGCGGCCACGACCCTGGCGAACTCGAGAACCGCATTCTCCAGCTCACCCAATCGGGACGATGGCCTGCCTTCGACGATCTCGACGCACTCTTCGACACTCCAACCATGACGGAACAACGCCAACATGTGGGCAGCGGTGCAGTAGTCACACTCGCCCGCCGTCGCCGTGACCACGAAGATCGCCCGCCTCAGCTCCCCGGGGATCGTCCCTTCTTTCATGGTCATGGTGCTCAGGTCCCACAGGGCGTTGGTGACCTCGGGCAGGGGTGCCATGGCCTGCTGGAGCGTCGGCACCATGCCGTAATAGCCGGCGACACGATCGAAGACCTCCTTCGTCCGTCCGGTGGCGGTCGCGGGATCCTGCAAGGGGACTCTGGTCATTGTCGTTCGCTCCTGATGTTGCTTGGTCTCGATCGGAAGGCGCTGCGCCACGCCCCACTCCTGCCGTGAGCCGCCGTATGGGCGGCGTCGCACTCGAGAGAAGGTAGCACGAACAGGCCCGAGGCTCTCGCAGTGCCACCGCAATGGTGATGACACGGTCGACGGCGCAACACTTGGGACCGCGGTGGTGCTCGGGGTCCTGCTGATGGGAGTTCTGGTTGCTCCCGCTGGTTTTGTCGGCTGCTCTGCTCGTCAGACCGCGAAGACTGGGCACGTGGGACAACTCACGGCGCTCGAGTCTGAGCCGATGTTGCCGCCGTCGGTCGAGATCGTCTGTCTTGTAGAGGATCGGCAGCACGTTCTTCAGGTTGGGACGCCGTGCAACGGCGAATGGCCGACATCTCCGCCCGGGGCGTCTGATCTCACACCTGTCGAGCGGGTGCCGGTTCCTCGGTCGGAGCAGCCGCCGAAGTCGGATTGTCAGGACTTGGCCGTTGTGGTTCCTTCTTCCGCAACTCCGCGCGCCCTGACCGTCCACGCGTTCGATGGGTATCTTGGCGGTGATGGAATCCCCGCCGATGAGGCTTTCTATGAAAGGGGGTCTCCAGCTTGGTGCAGTAAGTCGGTGTTGGCTCCAGCAGACCGATGAGGGACTGATGCTGCGTCTCGACGAACTGGGCACGGAGGGAACTTTGTGGATGGCGGTCGATGCGACGTGGGCCGTCCCGCCGTCGACACCGCAAGCAGACCTCGGGCTCGACCGGGCGACGTGGTTGTTCGCGGTGGAAAGCGAGTGAGGATGGATACGGCGAGCGATCGAGAGGAGATGTTTCTCCAAGCTCCCGTGGCGTGCGCGTTCCTTCTGCTCTGCGACCAGTTGGGTGTCCCTCTGGACGAGGCGGTCCGGCCGCCGGCGGCGTTGGATCTGGCAGCCGGCGCCATCTCGGACATGTACCCGTGGGCGGGCGATCACGAACAGCGGAAGGTGGCGGTTGTCGAGCGCGCAGCGCGGCTGCGTCATCTCGTGCCTCGATTGCTGGAGCATCCAGACTCTTCCTGGTGGTTCGCCTCGTTGGAACGGGATCGGCAGGTCTGGCTGGGAACCAGTCGGGTCCAGATGCAATCCATCGAAGTGCCGTCGGAGGCACCGCCCCCGAGGGAGTACACCCCCCAGATGCCCCCGGCGTACTTCCTCACCGCCACCCGATATGGAGAGCGGACGGCGTTTCACTCCCTCCTTGCACAGTGGGCGGGAGACTGGGATCCGGAGCTGCCGCTACCGCAAGCGGACCTGCACGTCGCAGACGATGCGAGGGTTTTCGAGATCCGGTCTCCTCAGGATTGGTACGAACTTGCGGATCGATACGCGGTCGTTCCGGTAGAGCGGGGAGAACCGATGGCGGATCGTCAGATCTTCCCACATTGGACGAAAGTCGCAGCGGACTGGGACATCGTTCACCTGAGTTTCGGCGGATTCCTGCTGGCGACGTTCGTGCCGATCGCCGGCCCCCTGGGGAGTGCAAGACTGTGGACGTGGGAATCCGAATCCGCCCTGTGGCTCCGACCCTGCTACTCCGATCGGATCGAGCAGGAGCCACTGGTCGGGCGTCCGCGGAGCGCCTTCGAAGGTGTCGGTGTTCGCATCCGCCACCTCCGGACCCTTGGCGGGGAAGACGCCAGGCTATCCGAGCGTTGGGGAGGGCCGTGTCGGATGAAAGCACGTTCGAGGAGATGGTGGCGGAGCCGGGGTCGCTGATCCCGGTTCGCACATGTCCCAGGCCGCGCCCAGATGGCGATCATCGAACTCGTCTGAAGGGAGGTGGCCCTCAGGCCACCTCCCAGTTTCCAGTATGACCCTGGCCAAACCGCCCCGCGGTCTGGCAGCTCTTCAGGGCCGCGGTACCGGGCACCGGTATCGTGAGCGAAGTGAGCCTGGTCACCGGCTACCCGAGGCGGATGTGCTCCACCGATGTCGTCACTTCTTCGAGGCGGTCCGGGTCGGGCTCGACACCGAGCCCGGGACCATCGGGCACCCGGATCGTTCCGTCCGGTTCGAGGACGAACGGAGGCGTGATGTCGTGTCCGTAGTAGCGGGCTGTCTCGGAGATGTCGCCGGGATACCGAAAGTTCGGGAGTCCGGCTAGCGCGAGGTTCGCGGCCCGGCCGAGGCCGGTCTCGAGCATTCCCCCACACCAGACGGGGATGTTGCGCCGGGCACACAGGTCGTGGATTTTGCGGGCCTCGAGATAGCCACCGACGCGTCCGGCCTTGATGTTGACGATCGAACAGGCGCCGAGTTCGATGGCGGCCGCAGCGGTGCGTGCCGACGTGATCGATTCGTCGAGGCAGATCGGCGTGGTGACGCGCCGCGCGAACGTCGCGTGGGTGAGGAGATCCTCTTCGGCGAAGGGTTGTTCGATGAGCAGCAGGTCGAACTGATCGAGGGCGGCGAGATGGTCCATGTCGGCGGCTTTGTATGCGGTGTTGGCATCCACCTGAAGCAGCAGGTCATCTCCGAACCGTTCACGTGCTGCCCGGACCGGATCGATGTCCCAGCCAGGCTCGATCTTGAGTTTGACGCGGACATAGCCACGGGCCAGATAGCCCTCGACGGCATCGAGGAGCACCGGGATCTCCTCGAAGATTCCGACCGACACCCCGACGGGAACTCGCGAACGGGTCGAACCCAGATGCGCCGCCAGTGACACTCCGGACGCTCTCAACTCGGCGTCGAGCAGAGCCATCTCCAATGCGGCTTTCGCCATCGGATGACCGTGGAACGGAGCCAGGAGAGCGCCGAGTGATGCCGCGGAGACGTCGCCTGTCAGCCTGGGGAGGAAATGCTCCCTGATGATCTGCTGCGCCCCGTCGACGTATTCGGACGAGTAGACGGGTTCCTGCATCGCCACGCATTCACCCCAGCCTTCCGAGTCGTCGGCTTCGACGTGCACCAGGAGGATGTCTCTTGCCTGCTCGGTGCCGAACGAGGTTCGGAAGGGGTGCACGAGGGACAGATCGATACGCCGCAACTCGACGTCTCTGAGGCTCACGACGAACTCCTTTCGAGGATATACCAGCCGGTCGGGTCGAACCCTTTGATCACGTAGCCTCGGTGCAGAGCCGTTTCGAGTGTGGCACGGAGAGCGTCACGCCACGCGCCGGCGATGTGTGAGGTCCTGTTGCGAAGAGTGACGATGTCGTCGGGGATCTGGACGCACAGGACATCGGTTTGTCCGGGCGCCACGACCGGACCGTCACGATCTCGCAGAACGGCAACGGCGCCTCCGGCGATCAACGCCTCCGCGTCGGGAAATGGGACGCTCCCTGCGCGCGCGGCGGTGGCTTCCGGTCCGGTGGGGTACCAGTCGACCAGGATGCGATCGCTTTCCTCCCTCGCACTGAACCGGTCCTCGAGAGGCCCGTAGAGGTTCTCCCGGTAGGCGACCGGCCTCGCTCCGAGGGAGTTGAGGTTGAAACTCGCGTTGCGTCGGAGCAGGGGGTCGAACGACCAGGTGATGCGATCGATGTTGCGCCGCGCCGCCCACACGGCCTGGTGCAGCTTCAGCGCGGTTCCGATGTGATGCCCACGAGCTTCGGCGACGACCCCGGTGATGTGGGAGTGGAGATGGATGGTTCCCTCGTGCCACCCAAGGAATCCGATGGTGGCGCCAATCAGGGTTCCTTCTGCGAATGCTCCGACTGCGTAGTTCCCCGATTCGACGAATGCCACGCCGAGTTCGCTCGGCACGGGCGTCGTGTTGCGCCCCCACACCCGAGCGAAGACGTCGGCGGCCATGCCTGTCTCCTGGTATCCGTGCAGCGCTCTGATCTCGACGCCCGCCTGGTCTGCGAGATCGATAGCAGCGTTCTTCAGGTCGGCGAGGTCGCTTCGTGGGCTCATCGATGGGCACAATAGTGGTTTTCACCCCTCGGGTACCCGGTGCCGAACGCGAGGACCCGAACGCCTCACGGAGGGCAGGTCCTCAGTGGGTGATCGTCAGCACGACCATTCCGAGGGCGATGAGGATGGCCGCGACGAGACCGGTGGATGCCCACCAGGGCAGGTGGTCGATTCGTGGGGCCTCGGCGCCGGTTGTGTCGAAGGATGAGGGGACCGGCCCCGAACGCATCGGTTCGAGAACGTCTTTGGCCGCTTCGATATCGGCGGCCTCGACGAGCAGGTTGATCGGCAGCCCCGGCCAGGTCCCTCCCGCATCGTCCGCGAGGAGCAACGCCGGGATTCCTTCGGACTCGAGAGACGCGCGAGCCAGTTCCGCCTCCACTCTGTGTGAGAACCTCGCGACGCGTGTCATGTCCGCCATGGGGCAACCATACCGGCTCGTCGGTGTTCTGCCGGCGCTGATACCGTGGCGACATGGATGTTCCGGCTCTCCGAGCACTGCTCGATACCATCGCGCCGTTCGACGACCGTGAGGCGGGCTATCGCGATCGTATCATGGCGCTTCTCGGAGGGTTGGCCGATCCCTTCTCGCGTACGCAGTTCGAGCCGGGGCATGTCACTGCAAGCGGCTTCGTTCTTTCGCCTGATCGCAGCGCCATCCTGCTGGTGTTGCATCGAAAGCTGGGACGGTGGCTGCAACCCGGCGGTCATATCGAACCCGGCGATCAGGATATCGTCGCTGCCCAGAGGCGAGAGATAGAGGAAGAGACCGGCATCTGCGACCTGCAATGGCAGGGAGTGCTCGACCTGGACGTCCACACCTTTCCGCGGCGAGGCGATGATCCTGCGCACGAGCACTTCGACGTCCGCTCTGTGTTCGTGTCTGGCGACCGGGGAGCCGTGGCTGGAGACGGTACCGACGATGTACGGTGGTTTCGCTTCGATGAGATCCCACGAGGAGACCTTTCGATCACGCGCCCCATCGCGAAACTGCGTTCGCTGGTGACCGATGACTGATGACCGATAACCGGCAGCCGACTGGTACGCTCGTCGGGCCATGCTGCAACAGATGCTGCGCGCAGCCCGACTCGACCGGCGCGTCTACACGGAGCTCATATTCGATGACTACGCGACCGGTAACGCGATCATGGTCGTCGCCGGCGTGTATGCCCTCATCGCTCTGGCATCGGCCTTCTCGGGGATCCCCGGTATCAGCCTGACCGGCGTGCTACTCGTCGTGTTCGGCGGTGTCATCGGCTGGCTGGTGATCGGTGGCGCGCTCTGGATGGCCGGCGTGAAGCTGCTGGACGGGGAGGCGAGATTCCAGACCGTGGTCCGGCTCGTCGGATTCGCGCACACGCCTTTGATCATCGTGGCGATCGCTCTGCCGTTGCCGTCGCCGGTGAGCACGGCTGTAGCGATTGTCGCACTCGTCTGGTTCTTCGCCGCGGTGACTGCGGCCGCGCAGGTCCTCTTCGACTTCGAGCGAGGGCGCTCGGCGAGCGCAGCGCTGCTGGCGGTTGCGGTCTGGTGGGTTCTGCAGATGATCGGTATCGGTCCCAGTCTGCCGATGGTGTTCCGCCGACTCTGATGTCCACGTATCGTCTGGATCTCGCCTACGACGGAACCGGGTTCCACGGTTGGGCGAAACAGCCCGCCGTCAGGACGATCCAGGGCGAGTTGGAGTCGGCGCTTCGGCGCAGGCTCGGAGATGTCGAGACCGTGGTTGCCGGTCGTACCGATGCCGGCGTGCACGCTCGCGGACAGGTGGTGAGCTTCACGGCCGACAAGGACATCCAGACAGAGAGGCTGGCGCAGTCTCTCAACAAGACGCTCGCTCCGGAGATCGTCGTCTGGGCGTGCCGCAAGGTGCCCGAGGGCTTCAGCGCCCGATTCTCGGCCCTGCATCGCAGCTACAGATATCGTCTGCTCTCGCGGCCGGAGCCCGACCCCTTCCTCTTCCGCACGACCTGGCATGTTCCGTATGAGCTCGATCTGGAGGCGATGAGGCGTGCCGCCGGCCGGATCGTCGGCGAGCACGACTTCGCATCGTTCTGCCGCAGGGCGGAGGGAAGGAGCACCGTGCGGCGAGTGCTCGACTCCGAGTGGGTACGGGACGGAGACATCGTCGAGTTTCGGATCACGGCCACGTCGTTCTGTCAGCGGATGGTTCGATCATTGGTTGCGGTCGGTGTCGAGATCGGGCGAGGCAGAATCTCCGCAGATGAGATCCCGGCCATCATCGCGGCGAGGGATCGGGCGGCTGCCAAGGGGGCGTCCCCACCGCAGGGCCTGATCCTGTGGGAGGTCGGCTATCCGGCCGATTGTTCGTAGGACTGCAAGGATTCCCGGAGCTGGTCGGTCTGCTCGATGCTCACCGTTTCGACGGCGATCCCGAGTTCGGTCGTTCCGAACGGCAACCCGGCACCTTCTCTTCGGTGATTGACGGTCAGCACGTTCGCTCCGAGGTCTGCGATCAAGTTCAGCACGGTGGCAAGTTGCCCCGGAATATCAGGAATCAGAACTCTGAACCATGCGTACCGTCCTGCAGCCTCGAGGCCGTAGCGGAGGACCTTTCCGACGAGAAGGGGGTCGATGTTTCCACCCGACAGCACGATCACACACGGATCGGGTGTGTCGGGGAGCATTCCTTCGAGGAGCGCCGCGACGCCGACCGAACCCGCGCCTTCGACAACCAGCTTGGCTCGCTCCAGCAGCAGCATGACGGCGCGTGCGGCCGCCCGGTCGTCCACGGTGACGATGTCGTCGACGACCTCCTCGATATGCGCGTAGGCAAGCGGAGATGGCACCGGCACGGCGATTCCGTCCGCGACGGTGGGCCGATAGGGCACGGCTACGAGCCTGCCCTGGTTGCGAGAGGCGAGGTAGGGGGCGACCGACTCGATCTCGACTCCGACGATTCGCGTATCGGGGCGCAGCGCCTTGATCGCGACGCCGGTGCCGGAGATCAGGCCGCCACCACCGATCGGGACCACCACCGTGGCTGTATCCGGGAGCTGCTCGATGATCTCGAGGCCGAGGGTGCCTTGACCGGCGATGATGCCCGGGTCGTCGAATGGGTGGATGAACAGAGCTCCGTTTTCGTCGGCGAATCGCCGCGCTGCTTCGACGGCGGCCTGGATGTCCTCTCCGCCGAGGCGGACATCCGCTCCGTAGCTGCGAGTTGCCTCCACCTTTGGGATCGCAGCCGAACGGGGCATGAAGATCGTGGCCGGAATCCCGGCCATCTGGGCTGCGAGCGCGACACCCTGGGCGTGATTCCCTGCAGATCCCGCGACCACGCCCGTGTCCGACGTGAGCTGGCCGATTACGTTGGATGCCCCTCGAATCTTGAATGAGCCCGTCCGCTGCAGGTTCTCGGCTTTCAGCCAGACGTTTCTGCTCGCCATGCGGGAAAACGATGCAGAGTGCAGGAGGGGAGTGATGATCACCGAACCGCGCTGACGCTCACGCGCCGCCAGGATGTCGTCGATGGTGAGCAGGGTCATGGCAGACGCAGGATAGGAGGTTCCCGGGCCGAGGCTGTTTCTCGCACCGGCCACATGCCCGGGAGGCCTCTCATTTGGCGCTTTTGCCCCGCCCGTTCTACCATGTGGCGGCTCCGAGAGTCTCGGAGCGCTTCCTTCGCGAGGTTTCCATGAGGCTGCAAAAGACCTATTCACCCAAGGCTGGTGACGTTCATCGAGAGTGGTTCGTCGTCGACGCCGAGGATCTTCCCCTGGGACGCCTGGCGTCCGAGGTTGCTCGCATCCTGCGTGGCAAACACAAGCCGATGCAGGCTCCACATGTCGACACCGGCGACTTCGTGATCATCATCAACGCGGACAAGGTGCGGGTCAGCGGACGCAACAAGGTCTACTACCGCCACTCGGGATACCCGGGCGGGCTGACCGAAGAGGGCCTCGAGTCCCTGCGGCGACGACGCCCCGAGGAGATCGTGCGGCGAGCGGTCCGGGGGATGCTCCCCAAGAACCGTCTCGGCCGCCAGATGCTCCGCAAGCTCAAAGTGCACGCCGGCCCCGACCATCCGCACCAGGCACAATCGCCCAAGGAGCTGACATTCGATATCCGAAAGGTGGAGTCCTGATGTCCAAGCCGCTCGTCCAGGCAACCGGTCGTCGCAAGGAATCCGTCGCCCGCGTGCGGTTCTACGACGGTACCGGAGCGATCACGCTCAACGGCAAGCCGTTCGACACGTACTTCCCCACGATGGCCCGGCGACTGCGCGTCCTTGCTCCTTTGCGTGAAACGAACCGGGAAGGTCGCTACGACGTCAAGGCGAAGCTCGAAGGCGGAGGAACGACCGGCCAGGCCGACGCACTCCGTCTCGGCATTGCCCGTGCGCTCATCGTCCTCGAACCCGAGCTGCGGCCGATGCTGAAAAAGGCGGGTTATCTCACCCGCGACGCCCGCAAGGTGGAACGCAAGAAGTACGGACTGCGCAAGGCGCGTCGGGCACCGCAGTACACGAAGCGGTAGCTACCCTCGCCGCATGCTCAAGAACGGCAACCGGCTTTTCGGCACCGACGGGATCCGCGGTGTAGCCAACACCGAGCTCAGTGCGGACATCGCTCTGTCCCTCGGGCGCGCCGCCGGTGAGACGGTTCGCGGCGGCTCGGTTCTCGTGGGCCGTGACACGCGACGTTCCGGAGAGATGCTGGCGGAAGCGCTCCAGGCCGGATTCCACTCGGTTGGGGTCGACACCGTCGACGTGGGTGTCCTTCCGACCGGAGGCATCTCGTATCTGGTCGAGGCGTCGGGTGCCACGATGGGAGCTGTCGTGTCCGCATCGCACAATCCCGCGATCGACAACGGCATCAAGTTGCTCGACGGGCGCGGCGCCAAGCTTGCCGACGAGCAGGAGGATGCAATCGAGGCGAGGCTGCGCAAGGGGGTACCGTGGCAGCTCGCCGACGGTGACCGGGTCGGTACTCGTTTCCCGATGCCGGACGCCGAGAACCGATACCTGCAGTTTCTCCAGGGCTCGACGTCCTACTCGTTGCGGGGTTTCCGCCTCTTCCTCGACTGCGCCAACGGTGCCGCAAGTCGCGTCGCTCCCGAACTGTTCCGAAGGCTCAAGGCCGATGTGGAGACGATGTGCGCGGAACCTGACGGCACGAACATCAACGACGAGTGTGGTGCCGCTCACCCAGAGTTTCTCGCCAGGCATTCCAAGGGCCGGATCGGGCTTGCGTTCGACGGGGACGCGGACAGGCTGATCGCCATCGACGAAGACGGGATCCCCGCGAATGGCGATGTGATCATGGCGATCATCGCCCGGCACATGAAGGAAGCGGGTCGTCTCAAGAAGAACGTCGTCGTCGCGACCGTCATGGCCAACCTCGGATTTCGGAAGGCGATGGAACGCCTGGACATCGAACTCGTCGAAACGCAGGTCGGCGACCGCTACGTCAAGGAGGCGATGTGGAATCGGCGGGCGATCCTCGGCGGAGAGCAATCAGGGCATGTGATCTTCGCGGACCGGGCCGTGACCGGCGACGGCCTCCTGACGGCGGTGCGGCTGCTCGAGGTCGTGGCGATCACCGGCAAGGAACTGCGAGAGCTTCGCGCCGAGACGATCACCGAGTTCCCGCAGATTCTGCGCAACGTGCGCGTGGAGGACAAGGGGCGACTCGAAGACGCTGAAGTGCTGTGGGAGACGATCCGCGAGCGGGAAGCCCAGCTGGCCGGCAACGGGCGGATCCTCGTGCGTGCCTCCGGCACCGAGTCGCTCGTGCGGATCATGGTGGAGGCACCCACGCGCGACGAGGCGATCGCCATCACCGACGAACTCGTCGCCATCACCCGCCGGGAGCTCGGCACCTGAGACTCCCGACGACGGGTGTCTTCTTCCGCCCAGGAGGGGGAGCGGTTCGGATCCGGGCTGCAAATGACTACTCTTGCTTTCGGACCGGCATGGCATGCCTTCAGCGCCTGGCCCCTCGAGGGGTGACGAGGAAGAGGGAGTATCGAAGCATTCGGCGGATGCCCTCTCGGCTGCCACGGTCGTGACGAAGCGGAGCAAAACCCGGGGGTGATCCCGGAACAGAGGCCGCTTCGATGTGGGAGACGGGATCGACCCGTCTGGTGCCGGTCTCCAACTGAGAAGGAGACACCATGTGCGGCATCGTCGGCTACGTCGGCCCGCGCCAGGCTCAGGACGTTCTCGTCGCCTCCCTGCGACGCCTCGAATATCGCGGGTACGACTCCGCGGGCATCGCGGTGTCGAACGGCGGGGCCATCGAGATTCGCAAGGCGGCCGGAAAACTCGATCGCATGGCAGCGATGGTGGAGGCGGATCCACTCGCGGGGACCCTCGGCATCGGCCACACCCGCTGGGCAACCCATGGGGTTCCCAACGACATCAACGCCCATCCACACTTCGACCAGACCGGTGAGTTCGCCGTCGTCCACAACGGCATCATCGAGAACTTCCTCGAACTCAAGGAAGAACTCTCGGAGGCCGGGCACTCCTTCGTCTCCGACACCGACACCGAAGTGCTGATCCACCTCATCGCCGACGAGTATGACGGGGACTTGGCGGAGGCGGTCCGCCGTGCCGTCGCCCGTGCCACAGGGGCGTATGCGCTGGTGACGATGTCCGCCAGGGAACCCGATCGGATCGTTGCCGTGCGCATGATCAGTCCGCTCGTGATTGGCATCGGTGACGGCGAGACGTTCCTCGCCTCCGACATTCCGGCGATCCTGCCGTATACGGACCGGATGCTCGTGGTCGAGAACGGCGAGATGGTGACACTCACCCTCGAAGGGGCGGTGATTGAAACGCTCGGAGGGGACCCGGTAGACCGCTCACCACAGAAGATCACCTGGACGGTCGCGCAGGCGGAGAAGTCCGGCTTTCCGCACTTCATGCTGAAGGAGATCTACGAGCAACCCGGCGTGATCGACGAGACCCTCCGGGGGCGCCTCCTTCGAGATGGGTCCGTTACCTTGGAGGCGGTCGATTTCCCCGACGGTTTCGTCGGCAACCTCTCGAAGATCTGGGTGACTGCCTGCGGGACCGCGTACCACGCAGGCCTGGTTGCCCGAGAGGTGCTGGAAAAGGCGCTGCGCATCCCCGTCGAGGTCGAATACGCGCACGAGCTGAGGTACCGAGATCCACTGATCGACCCGGGAACGTTGACGGTCGTCATCAGCCAGTCGGGAGAGACTGCCGACACCCTCGCCGCCGCCCGGCTCGCCAAACAGCGAGGGTCGCGACTTCTCGCCATCACGAACGTCATGGGATCCACACTGAGCCGTGTCGCCGACGATGTGCTGTACACGAGAGCCGGCCCCGAGATCGCCGTCGCGTCGACCAAGGCGTATGTCGCCATGCTCGTCGGTGAGTACATGCTCGCCCTCCAGCTCGGTCGAGCCCGTGGCACGGTGTCGGACACTCGCGCCGCCGAACTGGCCGCCGAACTCTGGACGCTTCCCGACAAGGCCGCCCAGGTGCTGGAACATGATGCAGCGATCTTCGAGATTGCCGACCGGTTTGCGAGCACGTCGGACGTGTACTTCATCGGCAGGGGTCTCGACTACGCGGTGGCGACCGAAGGATCCTTGAAACTGAAGGAGATCTCCTACATGCACTCGGAGGCGATGCCCGCCGGCGAGCTCAAGCACGGCACACTCGCGCTCATCACCGAAGGCACGCCGGTTGTGGTCATCCTGACCCAGCAGCACCTGTACGACAAGACGATCTCTGCGCTGCAAGAGGTGAAGGCCAGGGGAGCCCACGTACTCGCGCTCGCCTACGACGACGACGATCAGATCGCCAAGTACGCCGACGAGGTACTGCGCATCCCGAGGACCCACGACTTCCTCAGTCCCGTCTTGTCGATCATCCCGCTCCAGCTGCTCGCCTACCACGCAGCCCGGGTGCTGGGCCACGACATCGACATGCCGAGGAACCTGGCCAAGAGCGTGACGGTCGAGTGACGCTGTCGCGGCGGTGACGGTGCCGACTGTCTTTCGGGCGGTGAGACGGTAGCGTGGCCCCATGCGTGTCATCGGTCTCGGAATCGACCTGGCCGAGATTGCCAGGGTGCAACGGCTACTGGAGAGATACCCGCGGTTCCCCGAGCGGGTGTTCACCGACCATGAGCGTGCCTACGCGTCACGGTACGCAAACCCTGCGAGTCGGTTTGCCGCCCGCTTTGCGGGCAAGGAGGCGGTGATGAAGAGTCTCGGTGTCGGATGGCGGCACGTCGGCTGGAAGGACATCGAGATCACTGGCGGGGGGCAGCCCCGGGTGAATCTCTCCGGGCGTGCCCTGACACGAGCCGAACGGCTGGGGGTCACCGAGGTGCTGGTCACGATCACCCACACCGACGACACTGCCATGGTCTTCGCGATGGCCCTCGAACAGGCCGAGTAACTGCGAACCCAGGGCTCGCAGGTGCGCTGAGCGTGTCCCTGAGCCCTGGGTTCAACGGTTGGTCACCGATCGAGGCGGTTTCGGAGCTCCTTGATCCTGGCGCGAAGTGCCGGCATGTCGTTCCATCGCTCATGGACCGCTCGGAGATACTGGACGTCCCGAGGTTCCAATCCGCCACCCGACGGGCTGCCGCCCCCCAGCGATGTCCTCGTTTTCTTGACCTGTTGGGCTACGAGATGATCGAGTCGCCGTTCGAGGGTTGCTAGCTCTTCCTCGAGCATGACCCGCCCTTGCGGGTGCGCGGAGAAACGTGTCTGGACACGCTCTCGAAGGTCGGCCTGCTCAGTTTCGAGCGCATCACGCGTCGAGGGATCGGGATCGTTCATCAGTTGGGTGGCAATGGCGGCGAGCCGCTCGCGCAGTTGGTCGATCGTCGGGTCCATCACCATTGACGATACCTCTTTGAACCCTGGGCTCGTAGATACTCCAGGGGCACTCCTGAGCCCTGGGTTCAAGGCGCTCTCACCGTGGCGGGCTCCCAGGTACCATCGACACTGATGCAACGTGTCCTCACCCCCGCCGCGTCGGCACGCCTCGACGCCGCCTCGTCCGATCCGGGCCCCGTACTCATGGAGCGTGCCGGCCTGGGCGTCGCGCTCGCCGCGGCGCGAATGGGGGCCCGGTACGGAGCCAGAGCGATCGTCTTGGCCGGACCCGGCAACAACGGTGGCGACGGCTACGTCGCCGCACGCCATCTGCACCGGCGTGGCGTCGCCGTCGAGGTGCATGCGCTTGCCGAGCCGAAGACACCCGACGCCGCGTGGGCGAAAGCAGGAACGGTCGACGAAGGTGTCTCGATCCGCTCGATCGGAGAACCACAACCTGCCGACCTGATCATCGATGCAGTCTTCGGGGCCGGCTTCCGCGGGAGCCTTCCAAAGGTTCTCATTCCATGGATCGAGACCGACGTGCCGGTTCTGGCCGTCGACATCCCCAGCGGCCTCGACGGCACCACTGGGCACGTCGAAGGGCCCGTCTTCATGGCGACCGCCACCGTGACCTTCCACAGTCCGAAGGTTGGCCAGTTCATCGGCCGCGGTCCGGACGTCTGCGGCCGTCTCGAAGTGCGAGACATCGGGCTTGTCGGAGGGGACACAGCGTTCCTTCTGGCAGAGGAGAGTGACGCACCTCGTCCGGGGAGGGCACGCACCGCTCACAAGTGGTCTGCCGGCTCGGTCGTCGTCGTCGGTGGTTCGCCGGGGATGACCGGTGCTCCGCTACTGGCCGCCCGATCCGCGCTGCACGCCGGAGCGGGCTCGGTCTCGATCGCCTGCCCGGGGGCGCTGCAGACCGTCTATGCGGGAGCCGCTCCGGAGCTGCTCACGACAGGGATCGGCAGCGGAGTCCGTTTCGAGCAGGCCGATGCCCGAACCGTCGCCGAGGCCGCGCGACGCTTCGACCTGATCGCCCTCGGTCCCGGCCTTGGTGGCGGCCGAGAAAGGTTCGTCGCCTCACTACTCGAAACCTGGGACGGTCCGCTGCTCATCGACGCCGACGGGATCAACGCTCTCTCTGGTCCGGAGGCGCTCGCCGGACGTTCTTCCCCGACGGTCATCACGCCGCATATCGGAGAATTCCGTCGCCTCACCGATGTTGACGCGACCTACGAACACGCGGCGGACCTTGCCGCCGGGACGGGGTCTATCGTCGTGCTCAAAGGATCTCCCACGTTTGTGATGGGAACGCAGCGTTGGGTCGTGAGGAGCGGAGGATCGGAACTCGCGACGATCGGCACCGGCGATGTGCTCACCGGACTCCTCGCAGCGCTGTGGGCGAGGGGCCTCGACGCCGAAACGGCGGCACGCTCGGCTGCGTACTGGCACGGTCGAGCCGGAGCATCACTCGCCGAGAGAGAGACGGTGACCGCAGACCTCCTGGCAGCAGAAATCGGGAAGATCGCATGGTGAGACCTTCCTGGGCCGAGGTCGACCTCGGTGCCGTCGCCGACAACGTGCGGACACTGAGGGAACTCGTCGCTCCGGCGAGTGTCTGCGCGGTCGTCAAAGCGGATGGATACGGACATGGTGACGTGCCCGTTGCCGAAGCCGCCATCGGCGCCGGTGCAGACGTGCTCGCCGTCGCGCTGGTCGAGGAGGGGATTCGCCTCCGCGAAGCGGGAATAGAAGCCCCGGTGCTGCTGCTGTCGGAGCCTCCGGTACAGGGAGCCGCCGAGGCCATCCGCTGGAACCTCACGCCGACCGTGTATCGGGCGGAGTTCGCTGCAGCGCTCTCGGAAGTGGCTCCGCGAACGATTCCGGTGCACGTCAAGGTCGACACCGGCATGCATCGCGTCGGCGCGGCAATCGACGACGCTCCGGACCTCATCAGAAGAGTCGTTGCCGATCCTCACCTGCAGCTCGATGGCGTTTGGACCCACTTCGCGGTCGCCGACGAGGACGATCCCTTCACCGAAGTGCAGTTGGAACGGTTCGCCGGCGTCTTGGCAGATCTCGACACGCTCGAGATCGACGTCCCCGTCCGGCATGCGGCAAACACGGCGGGTGCCATTCGTTTTCCCCAGGCACGCTTCGACATGGTGCGCGTCGGCATCGGCATGTACGGGATCAACCCTGCACCGGACCTCATCACCGACGTTTCGCTGCGCCCGGCGATGCGGATCGTGTCCGAGGTGGCGATGGTTCGACGGTATCCGGCCGGGGTTCGTCCCTCGTACGGTCGGCGACGGCCGCTCTCCGAGGAGGCAACGGTGGTCACCATTCCGATCGGTTATGCGGACGGTCTGCCGAGATCACTTGCCTCGGATGGCGAGGTGCTGATCGCAGGCCGCCGGCATCGACTCGCCGGCAACGTCACGATGGATCAAATCCTCGTCGACGTTGACGACACGCCGGTGAAGGTCGGTGATGAAGTCGTGCTGATCGGAAGCCAGAACGGAGACGAGATCACCGCGACCGAATGGGCCGGGCATCTCGGGACGATCGCGTACGAGATCGTCTGTCAGATCGGCCCGCGGCTGCCGAGGAGGTATCTGTGAACACGATCACTGCGGTTCCCGGGATACGCGTCGGGCATTGGACCGACGCCGAAGCGAGAACCGGGTGCACCGTCGTGTCGCTCCCGGAGCCGAACGTGGTCGTGATCGAGATTCGTGGTGCCGCGCCCGGGACCAGGGAGAGCGCCCTGCTGGCGCCGGGGATGAGCGTCGAAACCGTCCAGGCGATCCTGTTGACCGGAGGTTCGGCGTTCGGCCTCGCCGCAGCGGATGGCGTGATGAGAGAACTGGAAGCCGAAGGTCGCGGGCATCCCACTCCGACAGGACCGGTTCCGATCGTGCCTGCAGCGGTGATCTACGATCTACTCACCGGCGACCCTTCCGTCCGGCCGGGGCCGGACGAAGGCGCAGCGGCGTACCGTGCAGCGTCGGATCGAGTCGTCGACTCAGGCCCGATCGGTGTTGGCGCCGGAGCGTTGGTCGCCGGGTGGCGAGGGGCGTTCCAGCCCGGCGGACTCGGGTCCGCCGCCGTGGCCGTCGGTGACGCGACCGTGGCCGCACTGGTTGTCGTCAACGCCGTCGGGGACGTCTTCACCCTTTCGGGCACGCCACTCACCGGCGGCCCGGCAGAGCCGGGGCCGCCCCTGATTCCGCCGATGCCCAATACCAACACGACTCTCATCATCGTGGCGACCGATGCCGAAATCGCCCGTTCCGACCTGACCAGAGTTGCCGTTCGAGCCCAAGATTCCCTCGCTGTGTGCGTCAGACCGTCGCACACTCGATATGATGGCGATGCCGCATTCGCGGTCTCTTGCGGGAACGTTCGGGCCGACGTCGATGCAGTCGCCGAAGGAGCGTTTGTCGCGACAGGGCATGCGATCGAGGCGGCGCTGACATGGCGGAAGACGACTGAGGACACGTGACGGACGCACACGAGGCACTTCGAGAGCTCGAGGAACGCGCCCGTGCTTGCACAGCGTGCCGACTCGCCGAGACCAGAACCACCGTAGTGTTCGGTGACGGCTCAACGGATGCCCGCGTCATGTTTGTCGGGGAAGGCCCTGGAAGGAATGAGGACCTGCAGGGCGTGCCATTCGTCGGAGCCGCCGGACAACTCCTGAACCGCCTGCTCGAAGAGGTCGACCTGCGACGCGAAGACGTATACATCGCGAACGTCGTCAAGTGCCGTCCCCCGGGGAACCGGGACCCGAGACCGGACGAGATCGAAGCATGCAAGGGGTATCTCGCCGAGCAGATCAGACTCATCGACCCCGAAGTGGTCTCGACGCTCGGCAACTTTGCCACCAAGCTGCTGCTCAAGCAGCAAATGGGTATCACGAGGCTTCGCGGCCATGCGTACCCTTGGTGGAATCGCACCGTTGTCCCGACATTCCACCCGGCTGCGGCGCTGCGTGGAGGCGAATCGGTGATGAGTCAGATGCGTGAGGACTTCTTGCTGATTGAAGGAGTCCTGTCCAGCACGACCAAAATGGAAGAGCAAGAACCCGAGCAGTTGGGACTGTTCGGATGATCATCACATCATCTTCGGAAGTGGAAACCCGATCCGTGGGCCGTCGTCTCGCCAGCCTCCTGCGGCCCAACGACGTCGTGCTGCTCTGCGGAGAACTCGGATCCGGCAAGACGGCGTTCGTGGCCGGCCTTGCCGAGGGTCTCGGTGTCGAAGACCAGGTGACCAGCCCCAGCTTCGTGCTCGTTCGCCGCTACCGGGGCGGCTTCATTCCTCTCATCCATGCGGACGTCTATCGTCTCGGCTCACTGAACGAACTGTCCGACCTCGATCTGCTCGACGAGGCCGAAAATGCAATCCTTGCCGTCGAGTGGGGTAACGCCGTGGAGTCGGCGATGCCAAGCCAGTATCTACGCGTGCAGTTCGAGGTCTTGGAGGATGGGCTTCGCGAGATCGGTCTCGTAGGTCACGGGCCGGCCTGGACCGATCGAAGCCTCGAGGACGTATTCGAATGAAACTGCTCGCAATCGAGACCGCCACTCCCGCCTCCTCTGTTGCGCTCGGAGAGGGCCGGCGCACCGTCGCGTCGGCCGCCAAGGTCGATCGTAGAGGTCACGCCGCGTTCATCGTTTCCGCCCTCGACTATCTGTTCGACCAGGCAGGGTGGGTTCCCGCCGACGTGGACGCCATCGCGATCGACATCGGGCCCGGCCTGTACACGGGCATCCGGGTCGGACTGGCCACCGCCCAGGGTCTCGCCGCCAGCCTCGGTGTCCCCCTCATCCCGGTCGTCTCGCTGGACGCCGTCGCCCTCGACGCGACAACCGGTCACCGTCACATCTGGTCTGTCGTCGATGTGCGCCGCGGAGAGGTGGCCGTTGCGTCATACCAACCGGTTCCCGGGGGAGTCGTGCGAGACGGCGACCCCAGGATCGTCAGTCCGAACCACCTGCGGGCCCTGCTCGAGTCGGACCCGCAGAACGCTCTCGTCGTCGGCGACTGGGAGATCCTCGACGAAACCGTGCTGCGAGGGCTGCACCGGATCAAGGCAGGTCGCCCCCGCTACCCGTCGGCGGAGGCGCTCCTCGGTCTCGCGGTCGGGCCGGTGGAACGCCAGGAGTTCCCGTCCAACAGTGACGTTCGACCGCTCTATCTGCGCGAGCCGGACGTGAACATCAACTGGACACAGTTCCGCAGGGAGGCACCGTGGCCGGAGTCGCCATGATGAACATCCGTCCGATGGTGGTCGAGGACGTGCCTGCGGTACTTGCGCTGGAGAGAGAGACGTTCTCTCAGCCATGGGATGAAGAGATCCTGCGCAGCGAAGCAGTTGCCGCCAATCGTGTGTATCTCGTTGTCGAGGATTCCGAAGGGACCATCAATGGCTACGGAGGTCTGTTCTTGAACGGAGATGAGGCCCACATCGTCACGCTTGCGACATCGCTGCGGGGACGCGGTCTGGGAACCAGACTCATGCTCGGGCTGGTCGAGGCCGGCCTCGAGCACGGTGCCCGGCACCTCACCCTCGAAGTGCGGGCATCGAATCGGACCGCACAGGAGCTGTACCGCAAGTTCGGGATGGCGCCGGTCGGCATTCGCAAGGAGTACTACACCGATGAAGACGCACTCGTGATGTGGGCGCCCGACGTTGCCATGCCCGAGTACCGGGCCCGCCTCGACGAGATCCGAAGGAGTCTGCGATGAGCGGCGGCCCTATCGTTCTGGCGTTCGAAACGAGTTGCGACGAGACCGGCGTTGCGGTCGTGCGGGGTACCGAAGTCCTCTCCAACATCCTCGCGTCACAGACGGAGATCCACGCGCGGTTCGGCGGTGTCGTTCCTGAGGTCGCGGCAAGAGCGCACGTCGAGTCGATCCGTTCGCTCACCCATCGTGCGCTTGGTGAGGCGGGGGTCCATCCCGACGATCTGGACGGCGTCGCAGCAACGCAAGGCCCAGGGCTCGCCGGTGCCCTGCTGGTGGGGTTCTCGTTCGGGAAGGCGACGGCATGGGCGCGAAGTGTTCCGTTCGTGGGGATCGACCACATGGAGGGACACCTGATGGCTCCGAGGCTTCAGCACGCCGACTTCGAGCCTCCGGCGGTCGTGGTGCTCGCGTCCGGGGGCCACAGCCAGATCGTGCACGTTCCCCGCTGGGGAGAGTACGAGGTGCTCGGCCGAACCCTCGATGATGCGTCCGGCGAGGCGTTCGACAAGCTGGCGCGGTTCATGGGCTTGGGCTACCCGGGAGGACCGGCGATCGACAAGGCATCCGAGGGCGGAGATGCACGAGCGCTGGAGTTCCCTCGCGCTCTTGCCGATCGGCGCTACGACTTTTCGTTCTCGGGTCTCAAGACCTCCGTCGTGACGTTCATCAAGAAGGCGAGCGTCGCCGGCACGCTGCCGCCGCTCGCCGATGTGGCTGCCTCCATCCAGGAGGCGATCGTCGACGTGCTCGTCGCCAAGACCTTCAACGCTGTCGAGGACACCGGCGTGGAGACGGTGGCAGGCGGTGGCGGTGTGCTTTCGAATCGGAGGCTGCGGGCGAGGCTGCAGGAGGAGGCAGACCGGCGCGGTGTGCGTCTTCTGCTTCCCGATCCGGTCCTGTGCACCGACAACGCGGCGATGATCGGTGCTGCCGGTGCCTACCACCTCACCGAAGGGCACTTCTCCGATTGGGGATCTTCGGTCGATCCGTCCATGGCGCTATGAACGGCAAAGGGTTTTCGATAGGGCGGATCCACGGCATTCCGATCACCGTCGATGCCTCGTGGCTGATCGTTTTCTTCCTGATCTGGATGTTCTTCTGGACGGACCTCGTCACCGCAGCCAACCAGGGGATGGTGGCATCCGCAGGGAGCGTCGGTGTCTGGGTAGGTGCCTTCGTCGGGACGCTGCTGTTCTTCGGCAGCATCGTCGTGCACGAGCTCAGCCACTCGCTCGTCGCGGTCGGGCGAGGGATTCAGGTCAAGCGAATACGTCTTTTCATATTCGGCGGAGTATCGGAGATCGAAGAGGAAGCGACGACGCCCGGCGTCGAATTCGCCATTACGATCGCGGGACCGCTGGCTTCGGTCATTCTCGGCGGCATGTTCTTCGGGTTCTCGTTCCTCTTCGCGGGCGGCACGATCGTCCATCACCTGACGGAACGACTCGCCTTCGTGAATGTCGTGCTCGGTGTGTTCAATCTGGCGCCTGGTTTCCCCCTCGACGGTGGTCGTGTGCTGCGATCCATCGTCTGGAAGGTCACCGGCGATTTCGACCGGGCCACGAGAGTCGCCGTGGTCGGTGGGCGCGCGGTGGCATTGCTGCTGGTCGTCGTCGGTGTAGTCGTCCTGTTTACGAGAGGTGACTTCGGGGGTCTCTGGTGGATCGTGCTCGGCTGGTTTCTGTTTCAGGCCGCCAGTTCCGCCCTGGTGCAGATGGAGACCAAGGAGGTCCTGCGGGGCGTCACGGCCGGGCAGATCATGACACCGACACCCATCGCCGTGGATGGTGACCTCCTGCTGCAGGATCTGTTCGACGACTTCTTCATGCAGCACAATTACTCCTGCTTTCCGGTGGTCGAGGGCGGAAGGGTGCGGGGTCTCATCAGTCTGCGACAGCTTCATGAGGTGGATCGGCGGCAGTGGGGATCGGTGCGAACGTCCGACGTGATGCGGCGCTTGGAGCCCGAGGACGCCGTGTCATCCGAGACGGACGTCGAGACGCTCCTGCCCCGGCTCGTTGGGGAGGGCCGTAGGGTCGTGGTCGTGCGAGACGGTCGACTCGTCGGGATCATCTCTTCCTCCGATGTTGCACGCTGGATGCAGCGCCACAAGCTCTAGTGGTACGTCGCACAAATGATTACCGCATCTCTCGGGTCCTCTGCGCCCCTGGCTGCGTCCCGCGCGTCGACGCACCGCACAGGGTGCGCCTTCGTTGTGCGTCCTTGCCAGATGACGCAGAGCCCTCGGAGATACGCGGGCACTGATCGGGCGACACACCACCAGGAGGCTCGCTGCGCGAGGCGTGCATCGCATCTCGGATCGCGGTGCCGCCGCGAAGTCCCGGGGCGATCGTCGCGAATTCCGGTCACGAACACTTCGGGAGGCAACGGCACGAGCCGCCATGCTCGCCCGTGGTGTCATGGGGACGCTTGCCGCGGTACCGGGTGCCAAGCACCGGATACCGTGAGCGAAGCGAATCTCGCCTTTTCGAACTCGCGATATCGCGATTAGCACTCACACATGGAGAGTGCTAATCTTTAGCACTCAAGGAACAGGAGTGCTAAGGCAACTCGAAGGAGGGTTCTGCATGAAACTCCAGCCTCTGGGTGACCGTGTGGTCGTCAAGCCCAATGACGAGGAGGAAGCTCGCACGGCTTCCGGCCTCGTAATTCCGGACACCGCCAAGGAAAAGCCGCAGCTCGGCGAGGTCCTTGCCGTGGGTCCTGGTGAAATCAACGACAGTGGTGATCGGGTACCTCTCGATGTCAAGAAGGGCGATGTCGTCGTCTACTCGAAGTACTCGGGCACCGAGATCAAGCTGGAGGGTGAGGAGTATCTGATCCTCTCCGCGCGTGATCTCCTCGCGGTCGTCAATTAGGAGGATCAATGGCTGCAAAGGAACTACGGTTTGAAGAGGACGCGCGCCGCGGCCTCGAGGCCGGTGTGAACAAGCTGGCCGACGTCGTGAAAGTGACGCTCGGGCCAAAAGGTCGCAACGTCGTATTGGAGAAGAAGTGGGGTGCACCCACGATCACCAATGACGGTGTGACGATCGCAAAGGAAGTCGAGCTGGAGGACGCATGGGAGAACATGGGTGCCCAGCTCGCGAAGGAAGTGGCGACGAAGACCAATGACGTCGCCGGTGACGGCACGACCACCGCCACCGTGCTCGCTCAGGCAATGGTTCGCGAAGGGCTGCGCAACGTCGCCGCCGGCGCCAACCCGATGGAGCTGAAGCGGGGCATGGAGCAGGCCGTTGCCAAGGTCGTCGAGTTCATCGGTGGGTTCTCCAGGGACATCGAGTCTCGCGATGAGATTGCCCACGTCGCTGCCATCTCGGCTGCCGACTCCATGATCGGCGAGCGTATCGCCGAGGCGATGGACAAGGTCGGCAAGGACGGTGTGATCACCGTCGAAGAAGGGCAGACGTTCGGCATCGAACTCGAGTTCACCGAAGGTATGCAGTTCGACAAGGGCTTCACCTCGCCGTACTTCGTCACCGACCCCGATCGGATGGAGGCGGTGCTCGAGGAGCCGTACATCCTCATCGCCAACCAGAAGATCTCTGCTGTCAACGACATGCTTCCCGTGCTGGAGAAGGTCATGCAGACCGGCAAGCCGATCATGGTCCTCACCGAGGACGTCGAGGGCGAAGCGCTGGCCACGCTGGTGGTCAACAAGATCCGCGGGACGTTTTCGTCCGTGGCGGTGAAGGCTCCCGGGTTCGGCGAGCGCCGCAAGCAGCAACTGCAGGACATCGCCATCCTCACCGGTGCCACCGTGATCTCCGAGGAGGTCGGTCTGAAGCTCGAGAACGTGTCCCTCGACATGCTCGGCAAGGCCCGCAAGGTCGTCGTTACGAAAGACGACACGACGATCATCGACGGGGCAGGATCGAAGGCGGATGTCGAGGCCCGGATCAAGCAGATCAACCGCGAGATCGAGAAGTCGGACTCCGACTGGGACCGTGAGAAGCTTCAGGAGCGTCTCGCAAAGCTCGCCGGAGGCGTGGCTGTCATCAAGGTGGGAGCTGCCACCGAAGTGGAGTTGAAGGAGAAGAAGCACCGCATCGAGGACGCCCTGTCTGCCACCCGCGCTGCGGTGGAAGAAGGCATCGTGCCCGGCGGCGGCGTCGCTCTGCTCCGTGCCCAGGAGGTCGTGGAAAAGATGCGCGGCGGTACCGACGACGAGAAGACGGGTCGGGCGATCGTGCGCAAGGCGCTCGAGGAGCCGCTGCGACAGATCGCCGTCAACGCCGGCTATGAAGGTGGTGTCGTCGCCGACCGGGTCCGCAACGAAGGCGGTACCTCCGGCTTCAACGCCGAGACCGGTGTGTTCGAGGACCTGCTCGCTGTGGGCGTCATCGACCCCGCCAAGGTCACTCGCTCCACCGTTCAGAACGCTTCGTCGATCGCGAGCCTGCTGCTCACGACCGAGGCGCTCATCGTCGAGAAGAAGGAAGAAACCCCGTCGATGCCTGCCGGAGCTCCCGGCGGTCCCGGCATGGACTTCTAGAAGACTCTCATACGAGGAGAAGCGGGGCCCTTCGGGGTCCCGCTCTTCTGCGTCTATGGGAGCCCGGCGGCGGGCTCGTTCGGCCGTACCCCGATCAGCCGGCGGGATCGGTCGGGTCCACTTCGCTGATCCGAGTGAAGGGGCGGTCTCCAGTCCGGTCTCGGGTGTCTGGAGACGGGTCCGGCTCCAGACGGTCAGCGTTCCCGGGAAACCGGTCACCCTCTGAGCGTGGGACGGTGGACCGTCCGCCTTTGTGGAATTCGTGATCGAGCAGTCCCCACACCGAATGGTCGAGCCACTGGCCTCGGATCTTGATCTCTTCCCGGAGGACGCCCTCTCGCACGAAACCCAGTTTTTCTGCTACCCGCTCGCTGCCTCGATTCCCGAGCGCGATGCGCAGGATCGTGCGGTGGAGATGCATCTCGTCGAAGGCGATTTCGAGGGCTCGCGCGGTCACCTCGGTGGCGATGCCCTTGGTCGTTTCGTCACTGCGCACCCAGTAGCCGACCTCGCCGGTGCGGAACGACTTGGAGAGGAACCAGATGGAGATGTTGCCGAGATGGCGGTGGGGCTCGTCAGGGTTGCGGATAGCCAGATCGAACGCTTTTCCCTCCTTCCAAGAGCGGATGCTCTCGCGTATGTACGCTTGAGCATCTGAGCGTCCGTAACTCGCGTGCGCCCATGGAAGCCATTGCTGGAGGTCCGGGAGCGATGCCCTGACGGCTTCCACCAGCGACAGCACGTCGTGCCGTTCAAACGGCCGGAGGATGTAGCGAGGGGTCGCTCGAATGGTCCTGTCGAGGGGTTCCACAGTTGCACAGCCTATCGCCCGTCGTACGATGCTTGGGTGCACAGGCTGAATATCCATGGGGTGAGTGACGAGATTCCGAATACGAGCGGCCCGTCCGCCGCCGTCCTCGTGCCGATCTACCGGGAGAACGGGGCGGCGCATCTCATCATGATCAAGCGACCGATGTCGATGCCGACTCACGCAGGGGATATTGCGTTTCCCGGCGGGCGGCCGGACCCGGGTGACGCAGGGCCGGTCGCGACAGCACTCAGGGAAGCTCAGGAGGAGGTCGGGATCATTCCGGGAGATGTGTATCTTCTCGGCTTTCTCCCGGCGGTCGACACGGTGCAGTTCCGCCTGCCGGTCGTTCCGGTCGTCGGGTTCCTCGATGGCGTTCCGGACCTGCACCCTTCCGAGCGGGAAGTCGACCGGCTCTTCCGAACTCCGCTGGACGAACTGCGCGACGAATCGGGCTGGCGTTGCGAGATGTGGTGGGGGCACCCGGTGTGGTTTTTCGACCTGGACGGCGACGTGCTGTGGGGGGCGACGGCATGGATGGTGCGCGAACTGCTGGGTTTGTCGCTTTCCTGTCAATAGCAGCGTCGGATAGCGACGCCGGCATTGACGAGAAACCTCCAGGCCGATTCCTGTCAATAGCAGCGTCGGATAGCGACGCCGGCATTGACGAGAAACGCGAGGGGCTTCTCTTGCAGGTCGATTCCTGCTACGTAGAGGTGTGACCCCAGATCAGAAGATCGCCACTCTCGCACGTTCCCAGCACGGTGTCGTTACGCGTCCTCAGGCGCGAGATGCCGGTTTGTCATCATCAGGGGTAGACCGCAGGCTCCGCAGTGGATACTTCCGTTCGGTGTATCCCGGCGTCTTCACCTTGGGTGGTGTTCCGTCGTCCCATCTCCAAGGCCTGATGGCTGCCGTTCTATCGGCTGGCGTCGGCGCAGTCGCTTCACACCGCAGCGCTGCCGGACTCCTGGGGATACTGCCATGGCCTCGACAGATGCACGTTGCCACCAGACGTCGGCGCTGGTCTCCCAAGCCGTTCGTAGTCCATCGGTCCACAGACTTGGTGCCAGATCAGACGATGGTTCTCCGCTGTGTTCCTACGACGGGACCCGCGCGGACGATCGTCGATCTCGGAGCGGCGGTGGGGCGGCGCACCGTTGCTCTGGCCTTTGACAAGGCGTTGCGTGATCGACTTGTGACACTCGAAAGAGTGGCGGAGGTAATCGATGACGTTGCGCGTCAGGGTCGGACAGGAGTTGGCACGGCAAGGGCGTTGTTGGAGATCCGGCTGGAGTGGCGAGGTGATACCGAAAGCCCTCTGGAAGATCTATTTCGTCAGCTCCTGGCAGACGCCGGTTTGCCGATGCCCATGGCCCAGCACCCGGTCCGGGATCGACTGGGCGTGGTCGTTGCGAGGCTCGACTTCGCCTATCCGGAGAGGAGACTGGGGATTGAACTCGATGGTTTTCGATTTCACAGCGATCCGAAGACATTCGCGGATGATCGGGTCCGACAGAACGCTGTCCTGTCTTCGGGCTACCGCTTGTTGCGATACACGGCTCGGGATCTTCGAGATACCCCGCAGCGCGTCGTGGCCGAGGTTGCCAGGTCGCTCACCGAACTTCCTGTCAATGGCAGCGTCGGATAGCGACGCCCGCATTGACGAGAAACCTCAAACGAGGCCCGCCGTCTCGCGGATCAGCTCCCAAGCCCGTCGAACGTGGCGCTCCTCCGTGTGGGTCTGACCGATCGACATCCGCAACGTGAACTTCCCGTCGAGCCTGGTGTGGGTGAGAAACAGCCGGCCTGACGCGTTGAGCCGGTTCATGATCGCCTCGTTGCGCTCGTCGCCTCCACGATGCCGGAAGCAGATCAGGTTCAGCGGCACCGGGGCGGCCAGCTCAAACTCGGGATCGTCGACGACCCATCCGGCGAACTCCTGAGCCAGGCGCAGGTGCTCTCGCACGATCGCCTGGAGACCCTCTACGCCGTAGTGACGAATGACGAACCACAGCTTCAGCGCCCGGAAACGTCTTCCGAGCGGCAGGTGCCAGTCGCGATAGTCGAAGACCTCGCCAGACTCGGACGCCTTGTTGCGCAGGTACTCGGGCAGGATGCTCAACGTGCGGATCAGCACGGAACGGTCGGCAACGAAGAAAGCGGTGCAGTCGAAGTTCGTCAGCATCCACTTGTGCGGATTGAACACGTAACTGTCCGCCAGTTCCAGCCCGTCGTGGATCCAGCGCATCTCCGGCAACAATGCCGCCGTCCCTGCGAGAGCGGCGTCGACGTGGAGCCAGACACCGTGCCGGTGGCAGATCTCTCCAATGGCCCGTAGCGGATCGATCGCCGTCGACGAGGTCGTCCCGACCGTCGCGCTCACGAAGGTGGGGATCAGCCCCGCATCCAGATCGGCACGAATCGCAGCATCCAACGCCTCGGGGATCATGGCAAATGTGTCGTCCACGTCGATCGTCCGAAGTCGATCGGATCCGATGCCGGCGACTCTGATCGCTTTCTCCAACGAAGAGTGTGCCTGCGTCGACGTGTAGGCCGCGAGCCGTGGATCGACTCCCTCACGATTCGACACGAATCCTGTTGTCCGCTCTCTGGCCACCAGCACGGCGGTGAGGGTCGCCGAAGAGGCCGAGTCCTGAATGACGCCCCCGCCGGCGCCGCTCGAGAGGAATCGCCGGGGGAGGCCGAGCATCTCGACGAGCCAGTCCATCACGTGTGTTTCCAGTTCGGTTGCTGCCGGACTGGTCGTCCACAGCATCCCTTGGATTCCCAGGCCGGAGGAGACCAGATCCCCGAGGACGGCGGGTCCTGAGCTGTTCGCAGGGAAGTAGCCGAAGAAGTTGGGCGACTGCCAGTGGGTGATCCCGGGGAGGACGATGTCGTCGAGGTCACCAAGGATCGCCTCGAACGGTTCTCCTTGGTGTGGCGGGTGCTGTGGCAGCGCGGCACGGATCTCTCCTGGCTGGACCTGCGAGAGGACGGGCAGATCTTCGACCCGTTCCAGGTAGTCGGCGATCCAGTCGATCACCTCCCGCCCGTGTCGCCGGAACTCATCCGAGGTCATGTGGTAGTCGCCGGGGTTCATGGCCGCAGGTTATCGCCGTTGTTGCGGCCGGTACACCTCGGGGTTCGCGCATGCCGGCATCGGATCACCCCGCAGGCCGGCGATGAGGTTCTCCGCAGCGAGGTCCGCCATGGCGACCCTCGTTGCCACCGTGGCAGATCCGAGGTGCGGAACGACCACGCAGTTGGAGAGCGTCAGGAGAGGATCGTCGGGAGGGATCGGCTCCGGGTCCGTCACGTCGAGTGCGGCCGCTGCGATCTCACCGGTACGCAGCGCCCACTCGAGTGCACGGGGGTCCACGATGGCTCCCCGAGCGATGTTGGTCAGCGTGGCTGTCGGCTTCATGCGTCGAAACGCGTTCATCCCGATCAGATGATGCGTCTCGGTGGCGAGTGGGCAGGCAACCAGGACGTGGTCTGCTTCTTCGAGCAGGGCCTCCAGAGTCCTGTGCTCGACGCCGAGGGCGGTCTCGGTCTCCAGTCGACGGCTGCGGCTGCTGTACCGAATCTGCATCTCGAATCCCACGGCACGCTTTGCGACGGCGGTGCCGATGCGACCGAGACCGATGATGCCGAGCGTCGTTGCGTGGACCTGCGCGCCGAGCAGCAGCGTCGGCTCCCACCGTTGCCATCTCCCTGCCTTGACATAGTCGGCCCCCTCCACGACGCGTCGGGCGGCGGTCAGCAGCAGAGCGAAGGCCATGTCTGCGGTCGCTTCGGTCAGCACGTCGGGTGTGTGACCCACCGCAATGCCCTTCCGGGTGCACCCCGCCAGGTCGATGTTGTCGGTTCCGACGGCCATCGTGCTGATCGTCCGCAGCCTCGGTGCCGCATCGAGCACCTCGGCGTCGATCGAGTCGGTGAGCATGCAGAGCAGACCGTCTGCCTCGTGGGTCTCTTCGAGGAGACGATCTCTCGGCATGGCGCGGTCTTCCGGCCATGTCCAGACCGTGCCGGCATCCTCGAGTCGCTCCACGGCTGATCCCGGCGGTCTACGGGTGACGACGATTCGGGTCATTGGAGGGATGGTACCGACCCGGAAACGCCGAACCCAGGGCTCGTAGATGCGCTCAGCGCACCTGCGAGCCCAGGGTTCGCCGATTGGGGGCGTTCTGAAGCTGGAATCCCGGTGGGTTCTTCGGTAGCCTCTTGATGATGAATGTGCATGTACCCGCGCGGTGGTGGCCCTGCTGACCGTCGCGGCGCGTGTTCGATATCTCGCCGGCGGCGTCGAGCCCCGGCGTTTCTCATGGAGGAACCGTGGAACGTAAGACCGTCTTCTCCGGGATCCAGCCCACCGGAGGGATCCATATCGGCAACTATCTGGGGGCGTTGCGCAATTGGGCGCGTCTGCAGGATGACTACGACGCGATCTACTGTGTCGTCGATCTGCATGCCATCACGGTCGACTACGACCCGGAGGAATTCCGGCAGATCCGCCTCAACACGGCGAAACTGCTGATGGCCGTCGGCATCGACCCGGACCGGTCATTGCTCTACTACCAGAGCCAGGTGCGCGAGCACGTCGAACTCGCATGGCTGCTGGCGACGATCACCTCGCTGGGTCAGCTCAACCGGATGACACAGTTCAAGGAAAAGGCCGACAAGGGCGGCGAGAATCTGGGCCTCTACGCGTATCCGGTGTTGATGGCGAGCGACATTCTGATCCACAAAGCCAACTACGTCCCGGTAGGGGAGGACCAGACGCAGCATCTGGAGGTGACCCGCGACCTCGCACAGCGGTTCAACGCCCGCTTCGGCGAGGAGTTCCCGATTCCCGAACAGATCACACCGGAGATCGGTGCCAGAGTGATGTCGCTCAAGGATCCGACGGCCAAGATGTCGAAGTCGGCTCCGGATGCGAGCTCGAGGATTCACATCGTGGATCCGGCGGACGTGATCCGCAAGAAGTTCAAGACGGCCGTGACCGATTCCGGTCATGAGATCGAGTACGAGACGCTGAAGAAGCCGGGTATCTCCAACCTGCTCGACATCCTCGCGCTGTTCACCGGCCGGCCGATCGACGATCTCGTCGCTCAGTACCACGACATGCCCTACGGGTACTTCAAAGAGATCGTCGCCGAGGCGGTGGTCGAAGGGCTCGCCCCCGTCCGAGAAGCGTACGAGTCGCTCGACGATGTCGAAGTGGAGGCCGTCATGCGCCGTGGCACCGTGGTTGCCCGCGAGCGGGCCGAGAAAAAGATGGCCTCGGTCCGAGCCAAGATGGGATTGTGAGCATCCAGCCGTCGGCATTCGGTTTCCAGCGGGAAGGTCAGGCCCGTCGGCGCTTGCCGGCGGTCGGTCGCGGGTGGCTCAGAACGGCAGGTTCGGGGCGTAGAACAGCGCAAGTGTGGTGATCAGGTTGAACCCGGCGTGCGTGAAGATCGACCGACTGAGATTGCCGGACCGAACGGCAAGGTAGCCGAGGATCGATCCGACGATGAAGAGTTCCGGGATGACTACGGCGGCGGCTTGGATCGCGCCGGCGTCGAGAAGGTGGAACGCAGCGAACACCAGCGCCTGGATGATGATCGCCGACACCACCGAGCGCTTCTGGAGGAGTGTGCGGAGGAGCAGTCCACGAAACCAGAGCTCCTCGATGACCGGGCTGAGGACGACTACGCCGAGCAGCACGACGATTCTCGAGGCGGCATCAGAGACGCCGGCTACGGCCTGCACGACATCCTGGGGGCTCTGGTCGATGCCGAGCGCCTGGGCGAGGGGTGAGAGGGCGAGACCGAGCCCGATCAGCAGCGCGCCACCGACGAGCAGGTACCAGATGTCACGGATCTTCACGAGCAGGCCGTAGTCGGTGGAGAGTTTCCCGGTGGCCTTCCGCTGGGCGATCCACGCAAGAGCAAGCAACTGACCGAACACCTGCGCGGGGAGGATGATCCAGAATACCGCCCGCGAGGGGATGCCCGTCGTCAACTCATCGAGGGGGATCGCTCCGGCAGCAACGGCTGCGATCGTCGCGATGATCGAGGTGAGGAGTCCGGCGGCGAAGACGAGGATGAAGTCGACGTACGTGAAGCGGCGTTGTGGAGTCTGGTCGATCACAGGCCGTGAGGGTAGCGGGTGGAGGAAGTCTTGGATCTTGCGTCGTTCGTGCAGAAGTTCCGTTGGCCCGGAGACTCGCAGCCGATGGCCGACACGCGACAACCGGCGAAGTGGATAGCATCCATTCATGCCCTTCCTCTTGTGGGGTCCACTGTTGGGAAGTGTCATCTGGCTCGCGTGGATTCACGCGCCAGGCAGACACGTGATGGCCGTCCGTGTCGTTGGTGTGCTCATCTGCGGTGTGCTGTCGCTGGCCGGCGGCGGGAATGTCACTGTTGGACACACAGACGTTTGTGGGGGCACGGCAGATCGCCGTTGCAGCCGGCATCGGAATCGCCGTGGCGTTGCCGGGGCTGGTCGGGATCATCCGCTGGCGTGGCCGGGTCGCCCTGGTGTTGCGGTGGGTCGGGTTGTTCGTACTACTCGTACCGATGATGTACGTGGGGCTGTTCGCTGTGAGCGCCGCGCTTTTCTACGCCCCGGTCCTTCAGCCGGCCACGAACGCCTGACGGCTACTGATGACCGATGACAGTTTCCTGTTTGGTACCCTGCTCCATCCGGCGGAGGGAAAGACGTGGAGATCGAGATCGGGATCGGAAAATCAGGGCGACAGGCATACGGTTTCGATGACATCGCAATCGTTCCCAGTCGCAGGACCAGAGATCCCGAAGACGTCGATATCTCCTGGCAGTTCGACGCGTTCAACTTCGACCTCCCGATGCTCGGTTCGGCGATGGATTCGGCCATCAGCCCTGCGACGGCGAAGGAGATCAGCAGACTCGGGGGACTCGGGGTTCTCAACCTCGAAGGTCTCTGGACCCGGCACGAAGACCCGATGCCGCTGTTCGAAGAGATCGCCACGCTGTCCAGCAGCACGGCTACGCGCAGGATGCAGGAGATCTACGCAGAACCCATCAAGCGGGAACTGATCGGAAGACGAATCGAGGAGATGCGCACATCCGGCGGCATCACGGCCGCCAGCCTGACTCCCCAGAGAGTGCGCGACTACGCGAAGCTGACCGTGGACGCCGGGCTCGACGTGCTCGTGGTCCAAGGCACCGTTGTGTCTGCCGAGCATGTCTCGACCCGCGCGGAGCCGCTGGATCTGCGCGAGTTCATAGCCGACTTCGACCTCCCCGTGGTCGTCGGAGGATGCGCTTCCCACTCGACGGCCCTGCATCTCATGCGCACCGGCGCGGTCGGCATTCTCGTAGGTGTCGGTCCCGGTGCCGCTTGTACGACGAGGGGTGTGCTCGGCATCGGGGTCCCGCAAGCCACGGCGATCGCCGACGCCGCCGGAGCGAGGATCCGGTATCTGGACGAGACCGGCCGCTACGTTCATGTGATCGCCGACGGAGGGATGCGCCGCGGCGGAGACATCGCCAAGGCCATCGCATGTGGCGCCGACGCGGTGATGATCGGTTCCCCGCTGGCCGGCGCCGCGGAAGCGCCCGGGCGGGGTTTCCATTGGGGGATGGCGACGTTCCACCCGACGTTGCCCCGCGGGGCACGCGTCGAAGTCGGCACGCTCGGCACCCTCGAAGAGATCCTCGTCGGCCCGGCGTACGAGAATGACGGCCGCAGGAACCTCTTCGGTGCCCTACGGGTCTCGATGGCGACGACCGGGTACCGGGATCTCAAGGAATTCCAGAAGGCAGAAGTGATGATCGCCCCGTCTCTGCAGACCGAAGGCAAGGCGCTGCAGCGATCCCAGAAGGTCGGAATGGGTTGACCTTGCAGCGGGAGTACGGCCAGGCGTCCACCGGTGATTTCGACAGGGTGCTGATCGTCGATCTCGGGGCCCAGTACGCCCAGCTGATCGCCAGACGAGTCCGTGAGGCCCACGTCTTCTCGGAGATCGTTCCAAGGGACATCACGGCGGCCGAGATCGTCGCCCGAGCCCCGACCGGGGTGATCCTCTCGGGAGGCCCGGCCTCGGTGTACGCAGAGGATGCCTACGAGATCGATCCGAAGATCTTCGACGTCGACGTTCCGATCCTCGGCATCTGCTACGGGCATCAACTCATCGCCTCCGCGCTCGGCGGCGAAGTGGCGAGAACGGGTGCAGCCGAGTATGGCAAGGCGGCACTCGAGATCACGGATCGGTCACTGCTGTTCACCGAGCTTCCCGACCATCAGGACGTGTGGATGAGCCACGGCGACGCCGTCGTCGCGGCTCCGCCGGGGTTTCGGGTGACGGCTTCGACACCGGGGTCGCCGGTAGCGGCGATGGAGTCTGAGGATCGTCGCCTGTTCGGTGTGCAGTTCCATCCAGAGGTCGGGCACACCCCTCGGGGCACCGACATGCTCAAGCGGTTCCTGTTCGACGTGTGCGGTGTCCGACCGTCCTGGACGAGCCACTCGATCATCGAGCAGTCGGTCGAAGCCATCCGTTCTCAGGTTGGAGGCGAGAAGGTGATCTGCGGGCTTTCGGGCGGGGTGGACTCTTCGGTCGCCGCAGCACTCGTGCACCATGCGGTCGGCGATCAGCTCACCTGCGTGTTCATCGATCACGGCCTGCTACGAGCGGGCGAGGCGGAGCAGGTGGACGAGACGTTTCGAGAAGCTTTCCAGATCAATCTGGTTCACGTGGACGCCCAGGACCGGTTTCTCGACCGCCTGGCTGGGGTCATCGACCCGGAATCCAAGCGCAAGATCATCGGGGAGACGTTCATTCGCGTGTTCGAGGAAGTCGCCGCGGATCTCACCGACACGCCGTTTCTCGTCCAGGGGACGTTGTATCCGGACATCATCGAGTCGGGGACGAAAGACGCTGCGCGTATCAAGAGTCACCACAACGTCGGAGGGCTGCCCGAGGACATGCAGTTCGAGCTCGTCGAGCCGCTCAGGGACCTGTTCAAAGACGAGGTGCGAACGATCGGCGCCGAACTCGGGTTGCCGGAGGAGATCGTCTGGCGACAGCCGTTCCCCGGCCCCGGCCTGGCCGTGCGCATCATCGGGGAGGTGACGCGTGAGCGCCTGGCGATTCTGCAGGCTGCCGACGCGATCGTTATCGAAGAGGTGCGTCGGGCAGGGATGTATCGAGAGTTGTGGCAGTCATTCGCCGTGCTGCCTGCGGTGCGAACCGTCGGCGTGCAAGGAGACGGACGTACGTATGCGTACCCCATCGTCGTGCGTGCCGTGACCTCGGATGACGCAATGACGGCCGACTGGGCACGTCTGCCCTACGAAGTACTGGAACGGATCTCGTCCCGGGTGATCAACGAGGTCCCGGGAGTCAACCGGGTTGCCTACGACATCTCCTCCAAACCTCCTGCGACGATCGAGTGGGAGTGAAGATTCGAGGTTGAGTTGTGCATCCTGCTCTCGTCCTCCGGCGGCGCACAGGCCCCGGTTTCGGTGGGAGCGCTCTGATGGCCGGCAAGTGCCGAAGTCTCCGACACGTTCCTCAAGTTGGTGTGTGCGCGAGCCGATACGCGCAGTGATCGGGAAGAAGGTGTTGGAGTGGATTTGAGCAGCGACGCCGAGTTGCTGGCCATATTTCGTGAGGAACTCACCTCGCGGGCCGAACATCTGGTTGAGGGAGCGCGGGCGCTGAGGAGAGGCGGCGTTGATCCCAGGTACGCATCCGACCTGTTTCGTGACGCTCACACCATCAAGGGATCGTCGAGGATGATGGGTTTCGAGGCGCTCGGTGAAGCCGGAGAGGTTCTCGAGTTTGCGTGGCGATCCATCGCAGACGGCTCTCAGGGCGGCGCCATCGCCGATCTGGCGGCGTGTCTCGAAAAGGCTGCATCGTTGCTCATTCCCACCCTCGACGCGGATCCGCTCGAGGGCACATCACAGCTTCGAGAAGCAATTGCGGCCGTCAAGAAGCCCGTCTCCGTTCCGGAACCCGAATCCACGGATGCGGTGGATCCTCCTGCAGCCAACCTTTCCACACCTGCCGATCTGGGCGGTCTCTTGTCGGCGGTCGAGCGAGGGCTGATCGGCTCGGCCACCCGGGTCGACACGAACAAGCTGTATCGGATGATCAACCGGGCCGCGGAGGCGAGGCTGGATGCGGACGCCCTCTCCGATGCGGTACGAGCGCTTCGACTCACTGCGGGTAATCCGAGAGAGGTCGCATCTCTCGCTGCCCGATGGGAGTCGGCCGTCGAGTCGATGGACGATGCAGTTCGAGATCTGCAGGATCGCGCCTTGGAGCTGGTTTCAGAACGATTCGGGGTGATCACGTCGACGTTCCCTCAGTTCGTTCACTATCTGGCCCGCCGCACCGGCAAAGAGGTGCATCTGGAACTCACCGGCGCCGAGGTGGAGGTGGATCGTCAGATCCTCGAACATCTGCGTGAGCCTCTTCGGCACCTGGTGGTCAATGCGGTCGACCACGGGATCGAATCCCCGGCAGAGCGTGCGGAGGCGGGGAAGCCGACGACCGGCCGTGTCGTCGTCAGAGCTGCTGCTTCGGACGGTCAGCTGCGCATCTCCGTGGAGGACGATGGCCGCGGAATCGACTGGAGCGTGGTTCGCAATGCTGCCATAGCTCGCGAGATCAATCCGGGTGAGGTCGGATCCGATCTTTCCGGCCTGCTGTTCCGGTCGGGTTTCTCGACCGTTGCGGAACCGTCCGATCTGAGCGGAGACGGGGCGGGTCTCGCTCTGGTCGCCGAACTCGCAGACCATGTCAACGGCGGGATCACCATCGAGTCCCGTCCCGGTGCCGGTACATCGCTGCTGCTGACGCTGCCACTGTCGTGGTCGTTCCAGGACCTCGTCCTCCTTCGATCCGAGGGGAGGGTCTGGGGGATCCCGGCGGCCGCGGTCGTCGCCACGGTGCCGACCGCCGGGGCGGACGTTCGGCCCAGTAAGGATCGCATGGAGTTCATCTATCAAGGGAACCGCATCCCGATCAGCTCCTTTGCCGCTGCGATCGGCGCGGGGCTTCCCGAGGAGACGGAGCAGGTCGTCGTGCTGGCCACGCGAGCGGGAAGGGTGGCGGTCACCGTCCCTGAGGTGCTGGGGAGACAACAGGTCGCGGTCAAGGGTCTCGGTCCGGTACTGGCGGGAGCGCCGTTCCTCACTGGAGCTGCGGTGCTGGGCGGCGGCGAGGTCGTCGCAATCGTCGATCCGAATCGACTGGCCGACCAGATTCGGGCGCTCCCGATTCCCGACGGGCAACGGCCCCGGGTCTTGGCCGTCGACGACTCGAAAGGTGTTCGGCAGCTGGTCGCTGCAGTCCTCGGCAGCCAGGGGTATGACGTTGTCGTGGCCCGCAACGCCGAAGAGGGCCTGGAGCAACTCGAAGCCAAGACCTTCGATGCGCTGGTGGTCGACTTCGCGATGCCCGGACCCGACGGTGTGGAACTCGTCAAGGCGGTCCGCAGGCGCCTCCCTGCGCTTCCGGTCCTCATGGTCTCCGGCGTGGCGACCGCGGCCGACCAATCGAGGGCATGGGAAGCGGGCGTGGACGCCTACCTCGACAAGTCCGATCTTCGCCAGGGTCTGCTCGTCTCGACGCTTGCTTCCTTGCTGGCGCTGAGGAATGGGAGTTCGCTGGAGGTTCGGCCGTGAAAGTGCTCGTCGCCGACGACAGTCCGGTCATCCGGGCGGTGGTCACTTCGCTTCTGTGCGAGGCGGGATTCGAGGTCGTGACCGCGAGTGATGGCTTCGAGGCGATCAAGGCTTTCTACGCGGAGCTTCCGGATCTCGTGCTGCTGGATATCAAGATGCCGAAGATGACCGGCTACGTGGTCTGTCGTCTCATCAAGGAGGATTACACGGTCGCACACATCCCCGTGCTGATTCTCACGGCCTTGGACTCCGCCGAGGACCGCTATTGGAGCGAGAAGTCCGGTGCGGACGGCTATCTGACCAAGGAATCGCTCGGTCAGGATCTTGTGGGGGCCATCCGATCTGCGAGGGCGACCAGAGCCCTGTCGGAGCTGAACCGGGATCAAGAACCCAAGCAACTCGACACCGTCGACGTGCTGGCGAGAGTCACGGACCTTCTGGACCGCAAGCTGTTCGACGCCACGATCATCAACGACATTGTCACGATGGCGACCCGTCCGGGGGACCTTGCCGGAACTCTCGGAGAACTGCTGCACATTCTCCGGCGTTTCGTCGGCTTCGATGTTGCCGCAATCGCGCTTGCTTCGGAGAAGAGGATGGCGGCACGGCTCGAGAGCACACTTTCGCGCGGTGAGTTCGACGAGTTCAAACGTCTTGTGGCAGGGCATCTCGATCAGCTGTCGGCAGTGAAGGTGAGTCCGGACGAGTTGGGGGTCTGGTTCGCCGAGCCGCCGGGGTTCGGCTGGACGGACTCCGGGCAGGGTTGGCCTTCGTTCTTCGCGATGAGCCTTCGTTCCCGTGGGGAGGTTCTGGGGATTCTGGCCCTCGCTTCCCGGCGTGCCGGCCAGTTCACACCGCAGGTGGCCCGCACGCTGAGGATGGTGGAGTTCCCCATGGCGGCTGTGGTCGATTCGGCCTCCTACCACCAGAAACTTCTGGAGCAGGAGGCGCGGCTGAGTCTGTCGTCCCTCTACGGCGACCCCCACGGGTAGACGCTCCGGGCGATTCTCGGCTGCGATACGCGAGATACGATGTGCCGCCAGGCGCGGCTCGGGCTTTCTTTTCCCTCAATGGGAGCCTGTTTCCAGTCGATAACCCACTCATGAGGCGTGTAGGGAGATGCTGAACTTCATTGCGGGAACAGCGGTCGTGCTCTCGATCGCGGCTGTCATCTGGGCACTCCGGTCGAACGCGGCGGCCCGCACACGTGAGGCTGCCGCCAAGGAGTCGGCCGAACGGGCCCGGCAGATGAAGGACGAATTCGTCTCGATGGTGAGCCATGAGTTGCGAACGCCGCTGACTTCGATCGCCGGCTTCGCAGAAGCCCTCAGAGAATCCTGGCGCACGAGCAGGGAGGAAGAAGTCGACGAGTTCCTCGACATCATTCGTAACCAGGCGCAGCACTTGCACGAGCTCGTCGAAGACATCCTCGTACTTCCTCGTCTCCAGGCGGGGAGGCTGCCCCTGCACCCGGAGGAGTTCGAACTCACGCCACTCGCTCACGAAGTGGTCAGCCTGGTGAGCCCTCCCGGGGAGAAGCGAGAGGCAGCCGTCGCGATTCCGGGCGGGGTCATGGTGAACGCCGACCGGAGGCGGGTGTTTCAGGTGCTTCGCAATCTGTTCGAGAACGCGGTGAAGTACGGTGGCGACCAGGTACTCATCGAGGGCAGCCCGTATGGGCGTCGCTACCTCGTCGTCGTGTCCGACAACGGCCCCGGAATCCAAGACGAAGAAGTCGACCGGATGTTCGTCCGCTTCGAGCAAAGGTCGAAGGGAGACGCGCGATCGGATCAGGGGATCGGTCTCGGCCTTCCGATCGCCCTGCAGCTCGCACAAGCCATGGGTGGGGACCTCTGGTATGAACACCGGTTCCCGACCGGGTCGAGGTTCTGTTTCACCATCGCACTGGCGGGTGTGCCGGAGGATGGACCGGAGGCCCTGGCCCGTCACCCGGAGGAACTGCGATCCGCCTACGAAGGTCTCTGAAGGGTGGATTGGGAGCCCGCCGAGTGATGCACGGTACGCATCGACGGCTGTCCATTCGCTGCGATCTCCGTTTCGATGTCTCGCCAGGTGCGCCTGTCTCGAGCCGTCACGAGTGCCTCGCGGTCTTGTGGCAATGCTCGTCCCGATGCCGAGTGCCGCGCAGACCGAGCACGGCGAGCGAACCGAGCCGTCCTGACTGTCGCACCGCACGGGTACCATCGATGCCATGCGCGAGCGTTCCCTGACCGATTCGTTGCTGCTCGACGACCTGAACCCGGTGCAGCGTGATGCGGTCGCGGCCACCGAAGGTCCGGTATTGGTCGTCGCCGGCGCCGGGTCGGGCAAGACGAGGGTGCTCACCTATCGGATCGCTCACCTGATCCGCGACCTGGGCGTGGCCCCTCAGTCGATTCTTGCGATCACCTTCACCAACAAGGCTGCGGGAGAGATGCGCGACCGGGCCGAGACGCTGGTCGGATCCCGTGTGCGGGCGATGACGATCTCGACGTTTCACAGTGCATGTGCCCGGATCCTGCGCCGGGAGGCACATCGGCTCGGCTATCGGTCCGGGTTCTCCATCTACGACGACGCCGACGCCGTACGGCTCGTCACGATGTGCATACGCGACCTCGACATGGATCCGAAACGGTTCCCTCCACGAAACATGCGAGCGGCGATCTCGGACGCGAAGAACGAGATGATCGACTTCGAGACCTACAAGGTCCAGGGTGCCGGGTTCTATCACGAGCAGGTCGCAGACGTCTACCGCCTGTACCAGCAGAGACTGTTGGAGGCCTCCGCAATGGACTTCGACGATCTCTTGATGGTCACCGTCGAGTTGTTCGGCGCGTTCCCCGAGGTGCTCGAGCACTATCAGCGGCGCTGGCAGTACGTGATGGTCGACGAGTATCAGGACACCAACCGCGCGCAGTACATGCTCGTGAAACAGCTCGCCGCCGCTCACCGGAACCTGTGTGTCGTGGGCGACAGCGACCAGTCGATCTATGGGTGGCGTGGCGCGGACATCCGCAACATCCTCGACTTCGAGAAGGACTATCCGGACGCCAAGGTCGTGGTCCTCGATCGCAACTACCGCTCCACCGAGGTGATCCTCGAAGCGGCGAACGCGGTGATCGCCAACAACGTTTCCCGCAAGCCGAAGCATCTGTGGACCGACCGCGGTCGGGGAGAACCGGTCGTTCGCTACCAGGCGGAGGACGAACGCGACGAAGCGGCATTCGTGGCCGAGCAGATCGGCTCTCTCGAAGAGGCCGGATACACGGCGTCCGATGTTGCGGTGTTCTATCGGACCAACGCGCAGAGCAGGGTGCTCGAGGAGGTGTTCGTTCGCTACGCCCTCCCATATCAGGTGGTCGGCGGCGTGAAGTTCTACGAACGCAGGGAGGTCAAGGACGTCCTCGCGTATCTGCGAGCGCTGGTCAACCCTGACGACGAGGTGGCCCTCAAGCGGGTCATCAACGTGCCGAAACGGGGCCTCGGCTCCACGTCGATCGCACACGTCGACCGTTTCGCGCAAGGGCGTGGGATCAGCTTCCACGACGCCCTTGTCGCCGTCGACGATGAGCCGCACCTGGCCGTACGGGCGCGCAAACAGATCAAGGAGTTCGTCGCGTTGCTCGATGTGCTGCGCGAGCGTGCCGCGGATGGGGCGAAGGCCGCCCTGGAGGCGGTGTTGGCCGAGACCGGGTATCTCGCAGAGATGGAGGCGGAGCGGACGATCGAGGCGCTCGGGCGGGTCGAGAACCTGCGGGAGCTGGTGTCGGTCGCCGAAGAGTACGAGGCAGGTGCCGCGGGGACGCTGGTGGATGACGAGGAGTGGGACGAGCTTCCGGGCCTTCGGAGACTGGAGCTGTTCCTCGAGTCGATCAGCCTCGTCACGGACCTCGACGAGCTCGACGAGGGTACGGACGCCGTGACGCTGATGACGCTGCACACGGCCAAGGGTCTCGAGTTCCCGGTGATCTTCCTGATCGGCATGGACGACGGCGTGTTCCCGCATGCGCGATCGTTGGGTGACCCGGACCAGCTCGAGGAGGAACGCAGGCTCTGTTATGTGGGCATCACTCGGGCGCAGGACCGTCTGTTCGTCACGAACGCCTGGAGTCGGATGCTGTGGGGCGGGACGAACTACAACCCGCCGAGCCGGTTCCTGTCCGAGATCCCCGACTCGCTGACCGAGACGACAAAGCGGGCCCGTCGGCGTCCTGATCGAGAGCAGGTCAAACGTCGTGAGACGGTTCGTGTGCTCGATCTGGCGATCGGTGATCGGGTCCGCCACGACAAGTGGGGGTCCGGAACCGTGCGGCGAATCGTCGGTTCGGGTGACCGTGCAGAAGCGACGGTCGCCTTCGACGAGATGGGCGAGAAGCGCCTGCTGCTCGCCTGGGCGCCGCTGACCAAGGTGTAATCAGCTTTCTCGTCAATGGGAGCGTCGGTATGCGACGCCGGCATTGACAGGAAAACGGGTCAGCCGGCCAGTGCCGCCCGTTTCTCGTCGATCGAGGCGAGGAGCCGGTGGTAGGCGTCGGCGAACTTGCCCACGCCCTCGTCCTCGAGGACTTGCACCACGTCGTCGTAGTCGATGCCGACCGAAGCGAGCCGGTCGAGCGTCTCGACGGCGGCGGCGATATCGGTACTCGTGAACACCTTGGGGTCGGGGCTACCGTGGTCCTGGTATGCCTCGATCGTGGAGATCGGGATGGTGTTGACCGTGTCGGGTGCAACGAGATCTTCCACGTACATGACATCGCTGTAGGCGGCGTTCTTGGTTGAGGTACTCGCCCAGAGGGGACGCTGGATGCGAGCCCCCTTGGCCGCGAGCGCGTCCCAGCGATCTCCCGAGAGTATCTCGAGGAACGCGCCGTACGCGGCCCGCGCGTTGGCGACCGCAGCCTTTCCGCGCAACGCCAGGGCGTCATCGGTCCTGATGTTCTCGAGGCGCTTGTCGACCTCGGTATCGACCCGGGACACGAAGAAAGACGCCACCGACGCGACATGCGACACATCGCCACCGATGGCGGCAAAGCCCTCGAGGCCGCTCTGGTATGCCTCCATGACCTCCCCGTATCGGTCGAGGGCGAAGATCAGGGTCACGTTGACCGAGATTCCTTCGGCGATCAGTTCACGGACGGCGGGAATGCCTTCGGCGGTCGCGGGTACCTTGATCAGTAGATTCGGCCGATCGACCCGCTTCACCCACTCGCGTGCCTCGGCGACCGTTGCGGCGGTGTCGTGGGCCAGGTCGGGTGACACTTCGACCGACACATACCCGTCGACCCCGTCGGTGCGGTCGAACACGGGACGCATCACGTCGCAGGCGGCCTGGATGTCGCCGGTGACGAGAACGGTGTAGATCTCGTCGGTCGATGCACCGCGAGTGGCCATGTCGCCAAGCGGTCCGTCGTAGTCGGCCGATCCCATGATCGCCGCGGCGAAGATCGACGGATTGGAGGTGACACCGGTGACGGCGTCGTCGTTCATCATCCGCGGCAAGCCGTCGGGTTTGAGGAGCTCTTGGGATATGGAGTCGAGCCAGATGCTCTGGCCTCGTGCGGCGACGGCGTGCAGACGTGACATGTGTTTCTCCGAGTCGTTCTCGTGACGTAACGGTAGCGGTGGCGGCGGCGGTATCGGTAGCGGCAGCGGGCCACTGCCTGTTCCTCGCATGTCCAAAGTCCGGCTGAGAGCGTAAACTTTCGTCGGAGGCCAAACCGTTGAACAACCTCGCCGTCGTCACCGGAGCATCCGGACATCTGGGCGCCAACCTCGTGCGGCGTCTCATCGCCGACGAGCGCCCGGTTCGGGTGGTGCTGCTTCCAGACGATCCCGCTCCGGCTCTCGCAGGACTCGACATCGAACGTGTCGCAGGCGACGTGCTCGATGAGCAGTCACTACGGCGGGCGTTCCGAGGCGCCGCCACGGTCTTCCACCTGGCGGGGATCATCTCCATCGAGGGCGGCTACGGTGGCAAGGTCGTCGCCGTGAACGTCGGTGGGGTCCGCAACGCCGCAGAAGCCGCCCTGGCCGAACGGGTGGATCGATTCGTGCACTGCTCGTCGATTCACGCGTTCGACCCGTTGCCGTTACGCCGAGCCGTCGACGAGCGCCGCGCCCGCCCTTTGAACGGCGGGCGTGCCGCCTACGACCGATCGAAGGCAGCCGGTGAAGTGGAGTTGCACAAGGCGGTCGAACGGGGTCTCGACGCCGTGACCATCAACCCGACCGGAGTAATCGGACCGTATGACTTCCAGCCGTCGCGCATGGGCCGGGTCCTGCTGATGATGCGTGCGGGGCGGCTGCCGGTACTTCCCGACGGTGGGTTCAACTGGGTCGACGTGCGCGACGTCGCCGAAGCCCTGCTGCTCGGTGAGACGAAAGCCCGCGCCGGTGAGTCCTACATCGCCGCCGGCCACTGGCAGTCGATGCGCGACATCGCCGAGCTGGTCGCTGCGGTGACCGGGACTCGCGTCCCACCGGTCATCCCGATGGGTATCGCCAGGTTTGGCGCTCCGCTCGTCGGATTCGTCGACCGTCGCCTGGGGAGGGATCCACTTTTCACCGCCGAGTCGGTCCGGGCCCTGCGCACGTACCGTCACATCGACCACGCCAAAGCGACGAGAACGTTCGGATACATGCCTCGTCCGACTCGCGACACGATCGAGGACGTCTACCGCTGGTTCGCGGAGGCTGGTGTGATCGAAGGCGTACGGGCACCGCGGCTCGGCGTCGGAGCGTCCCTGCGAGCATGGTGGGGAAGTGTCAGCCGCAAGGGAGTCCGGCGACAGTCGGTGTGACCTGCCACTTTCACCGATCACGATGCCGAGCTCCCGGCGTCATGCAGTAACCTTCGGTTCGCAATGCCACGCAGGATCCTGATCGCGAAGCCCGGCCTCGACGGGCACGACCGAGGGGCCAAGGTGATCGCCAGGGCGCTCCGGGACGCCGGCAACGAAGTGATCTACTCGGGTCTGCACCAGACCCCCGAACAGATCGTCGATACCGCCATCCAGGAAGATGTCGACGCGATCGGCCTGTCGGTGCTCAGCGGTGCCCACATGACGCTGTTTCCACGCGTCGTGCAACTCCTCGCCGAGCAGGGCATCACCGACATCGTCGTGTTCGGTGGCGGCATCATCCCCGATGATGACATCGCCAAGCTGAAAGACGCCGGCCTGTCCGGCATCTTCACACCGGGCACACCACTGTCCGAGATCACCGACTGGGTAGCAAACAACATACAAGAACACTGACGAGGAGAGATTCGTGGACCTTCTGGAATACCAGGGGAAGTCCTTGTTCGCCCGCATCGGGGTACCCGTCCCCGAGGGCAGGGCGGCCGCCACCGCCGAGGAAGCGCGGGATGCCGCCCGTGAACTCGGTGGAACCGTGGTGGTCAAGGCGCAGGTACAGGTGGGCGGACGAGGCAAGGCCGGCGGTATCAAGCTTGCCGAGACTCCCGATGAGGCGTATGAGCGGGCCGAAGAGATCCTCGGCATGGACATCAAAGGTCACACCGTCCATCGCGTATGGATCGAACGAGCCTCCAAGATCAAGGCCGAGTACTACGCATCGTTCACGCTGGATCGTTCGGCCAAGAAGCATCTTGGGATGATCAGCGCCAAAGGCGGCGTGGACATCGAGCAGGTTGCCGCCACCGAACCGGAAGCGGTCGTCAAAGTGCACATCGACCCGGTCATCGGCCTGCCGAATTGGCTTGCCACCGAGATGGTCTATCGGGCCAAACTCGATCCGGAAGCTGCCCGCGGTGCCATCGCGTTGTTGAAAAAGCTCTACCAGGCGTTCGTCGAGTTCGACTGTGACCTCGTCGAAGTCAATCCGATGATCCTTACGGAGGATGGCCAGGTGATGGCGCTCGACGCGAAGGTGGTGCTCGACGAGAACGGCTTCTTCCGGCACAAGGACTTTCCGGCATTCGCCAAGGAGCACGTGATTCCACAGGTCGAACGAATGGCGAAGGATCGCGGATTGAACTTCATCAAACTCGACGGTGACGTGGGCATCATCGGCAACGGCGCCGGTCTCGTGATGTCGACGCTCGACGTCGTGTCGCTCGTCGGTGGGAAGGCTGCGAACTTTCTCGACGTCGGCGGCGGTGCCGGGGCCGACACGATCACGAACGCCCTCGAAGTCCTCATGGAGGACGTGTCGGTCAAGATCGTGTTGATCAACATCTTCGGCGGGATCACCCGCTGCGACCTCGTCGCCCAGGGTGTCCTCGAGGCGTTCCAGAGCCTGGATCTCCCGTGGCCGATCGTCGTCCGTCTCGATGGGACGAACGCGGAGGAAGGGCGAAAGATCCTTGCCACGGTGGAGTCCGAAAAGCTCATTCCCGCGGCGACGATGCGGGAGGCAGCCGAGAAAGCCGTGCGACTCGCGGGCGGGGAGGTGGGCTGATGGCAATCATCATCGATGAAAGCACCCAGGTGGTCGTGCAGGGGCTGACCGGCAAGGAAGGCCGGTTCCACGCGCTGCGCAACCGTGACTACGGGACGCACGTGGTTGCCGGGACTCGTCCTGGCAAGGGCGGCGAGGAAGTGTCCGGCATCCCGATCTTCGACACGGTCGCCCAGGCCGTCGAGGCGACCGGTGCGAACACGTCGCTGATCTTCGTTCCGCCGCCGTTCGCCGCAGATGCCGTTCTCGAGGCCGCCGCTGCGGGCGTGCATGTGATCGTGTGTATCACCGAAGGTATCCCCGCACAGGACGAGGCGAAGGTCTTCAATTACCTGAAACAGACGACACGGCACACGATGTTGATCGGCCCGAACTGTCCCGGGCTCATCTCACCTGGGAAGTCGAACGTCGGCATCATGCCCGATTCGATCACCGCGCCGGGGAACATCGGTGTCGTGTCGCGTTCCGGCACGCTCACGTATCAGGCGGTACATGAACTGACGACGCATGGACTCGGCCAGACGACCTGCATCGGCATCGGGGGAGACCCGGTGCCCGGCACGACGTTCATCGATGTTCTGGCCCGGTTCCAGGAAGATCCGGATACCGAAGGGATCGTGATGATCGGCGAGATCGGCGGCGATGCCGAGGAACAGGCAGCCGAGTTCATCAGAGAACACGTCACGAAACCGGTGGTCGCGTACATCGCCGGGGTCACGGCACCGAAGGGCAAGAAGATGGGTCACGCCGGGGCGATCATCTCCGGGTCGAAGGGTACCGCGGCCGCCAAGATGGAGGCGCTACAGGCCGTCGGTGTCACGGTTCTCGACGATCCGACGATGATCGGTGTGGCCATGAAGGACCTGCTCGGATCCTGATTCACCCGTTCTCGTGACGGTCGGATGGGATTATTCCTTTCCAGCGTCACGAGAACGGGTCAGGCCATCTCGATCGGACGCAGCACGAACCACGTGTACGCGATACCGGTGCCGTAGAGGATCAACATCGCCACGAACAGCACGTTGAAGCCCACATCGAACCCGAGCCTGCTTCTGATCCAGCCCGACAACAACGGTCCGACGGTCCACCCCGCCGTCCAGACCATCGCCTCGGCCGCCGAGAGCGACGGACGCCACGCCTCCTTGACCTGCCCCATCGTGAACTCGGCGTAGATCGGGTTGGCTGCATTCATCAACGCCGACCGGACGAACAGCGCGATGGCGACCGCTGCGAAGCTGCCGGAGAAACCCAGCATCGCAATGAATGGCAGCGACAGCGTCTGGACGATCACGATGCTCGCGGTCTTGCCGAATCGCTCTGCGATGATCGGCTGGAGCATCACGGCAATGGCCATGCCAAGCTGGGACCATGCGAAGACGGCACCGAGGGCTGCAAAGGACACCCCGAACTTCCCCTCGACGAAGATGTTGAGGAACGGGATGATCAACCCTGCCCCGAGACCGATGAAGATGTTCGGCACCAGCAGGATCAGGATGATCCTTCTGGCGGGCCGAGGAATGTGCCACAGCTTGCCGTCCGTCGGTTCCGCAGGCCTGACTTCGGTGAGCTTCCAGAGGGGGAGCGCGGTGATCAGGTAGAGCACTGCGGCGACCATGACCGTCCACTGAATCGCCTGGAGGCTCTTCGGGTCGAAGCCGCCGATCCTGGCGAAGAACGACGGGAGCCAGCCGCCCGCGAGACTGCCGAAGAACCCGGCGACGAGATTCGCTGCGAACTGTGCCGAGAACAGGTACGTGCGGTTCGTCCGCGGTTCGAGTGCGGTCATCAGCGGGCTCGGCACCACCCAGAAGGCCATGCCGCCGAGGCCGATCAGGAGAATCGACATCATTGCGAGCACGATGCCGTGTGAGAGAGTCAGCCCCAGGAGACCCAGACCGGCGGTGAACGCTCCCATCCGCATCATGCGGACGTACCCGGTGCGTTCCGAGAGGCGAGCCACGGGGAGGGCGAGTATGAGGGCGACGAGGTTGGGCACGGCGTTGGCGATGCCGACCATGGACTGGGAGAAACCGAGGCCCTCGAACAGGAAGTTCAGCAGTAGCCACGTGACGCTGAACGAGAAACCCCACAGCGTCGCTGCGACGAGGAACCAGCGCGAGTCGCGCGTAAACGATCGGAGGTGGGTGATCGCTCTGAGCACCGGCGCATGGTATATGCCCACGTTTCCTGTTGGTGCCGGCGTCGGACGGTGGCGCTTCCATTGACGAGAGTCTCGTCTCTGCCAGCCGCACTATTTCACGCCAGCATTGACGAGAATCCTGAAAGGAATCCTCGTAGACTCGGCGCACGTCACCGAAGCGAGGGAAACCGTGACCGTGCTCATCATCATCGTTGTCGTGCTTGCCGTGTGGTTCTTCGGCATGTACAACAGCCTGGTCAAGCTCCGAAACCGCACCGACAACGCGTGGGCTCAGATCGACGTGCAACTCAAGCGCAGGTACGACTTGATTCCCAACCTCGTCGAGACGGTGAAGGGGTATGCGGCTCACGAGAAATCCACGTTCGAACAGGTCGTCGCCGCGCGCAACCGGGCGATGGCCGCGGGCAGCGTGCAAGAGAAGGCCCAGGCCGAGAACATGCTGACCGCCGCCCTGCGGCAACTGTTCGCGCTCGCCGAGGCGTACCCGGAGCTCAAGGCGAGTGTGAACTTCTCCGAACTTCAGGCGCAACTCACCGACACGGAGAACAAGATCGCAATCTCCCGCCAGATCTACAACGACTCGGTGCTGAGCCTCAACAACCGGGTTCAGACCGTTCCGTCCAACATCGTGGCCGGCATTGCGGGGTTCGAGACGCGTGAGTACTTCGATGCGCCCGATGAGGCCGATCAGGCCCCGCAGGTGAGTTTCTGAACGTGCGCCGGATCGGCACCGTCGCATTTCTGTCGGTCCTCGCCGTCGCCGTCCTTGCCGGCCCTGCAGCAGCCAAAGGATTCGATACGACCCGCGCCGTCGTGGAGGTCCAGGTGCAGGCCGACGGATCTCTCCTCGTGACCGAACACATCACGTTCGATTTCGACGGGGCGTTCAGCGGCGCCTATCGGGACATTCCACTTCGCCCCGGCGAGAAGATCGTCGACATAGCGGTGTCGGAGGACGGCACCGTCTATCAACCGGGTGCGTCCGCACAGCTCGGTTCCTCCGGCCTTCCCGACACGTTCGGCGTCGCGCAGCAGGGCAACCTCGAACGCATCGTCTGGCACTATGCCGCCGCCAACGAGCAACGCACGTTCACGGTCTCATACCGCTTCCTCGGTCTGGCCAAAGCCTATGACGATGTCGTCGACATCAACCTGCAGGTGTGGGGCGACCAGTGGAAAGGCGGACTCGACTCACTCACCGCAACGATGACCCTGCCCGATACCCCGTCCGACGTTCGCGTGTGGGGGCATCCTGCGAGCGTCAACGGTACGACCTCTCTCGGCGCCGACGGCGCCTCGCCCGCACTCGAGGCGAGCGGTATCCCGGCCCAGCAATTCGTCGAGATGCGCGTCGTATTCCCACGATCCGCCCTGACTTCGATATCGGGTGCCACCGAGATCGCAGGGGACGGCCTCCCACGGATCCTCACCGAGGAGGAGGCCGAGGCAGCTCGCGCTTCTCGCGATCGGACCGCAGGACGCCTCTTGGCCATCGCGCTCGTGGTCATCACGTTCGTGCCCGCACTCAGCGCCGTCGCGTGGCTGTACCTGCGTTACGGGCGAGAGCCGCGGGTTGCCTACGATCGCGAGTATGAGCAGGAGCCACCGTCGGATGATCCGCCGGTGATCGTCGGCGGGCTTCTCTCCCAGGGAACGGTCGGTGTCCCGGAGTTCACCGCAACCCTGTTCGACTTGATCCGCAAGGGCGTCCTGACCGCCGGGCCCGTCACGGTCGAGCGCAAGACGTGGGGCGGCCTGCGAACCGAGCAGATCTCCGACCTCGAGATCGGACTCGGTGACACGAGCATGGCACTGACTGCCGCCGAGCGTTCCGTCGTGACCGTGATGAAGAGGGTCCTCGCCTCGGGCCCCCAGCCGTTGACCGAGTTCAGGGAGCTGATCCGAGAGGATGCGGCGGCGAACGCCGAGACATACAAGGTGTTCCAGAAGGAAGCCAGAAAGGCGCTGACCCGCAGAAGGTTGCTGGACCGCTCCGGTGCAAAGCCGATGGGGATCATCGCTGGGGTCATGTTCGGGCTGATCTTCATCGGGATGTTCGCGCTGGCCCCACTGTCGGACAGCAGGTGGGGGGCGATCGTCGTTCCCGGTCTGCTGCTGGCATTCTTCGTCAACGCAGTCATCCTCGGTGTGTTTGCCATCTCCAGGAAGGGCTGGGTGAAGCGCACCCGTGCGGGCGCTCAGCTGGCGGCCCGGTGGGAGGCGTTCCGGCGGTATCTGAAGGACTTCAGTCGTCTCGAGGAGGCGCCGGCCATCTCCCTGACCCTGTGGGATCGCTACCTCGTCTACGCCGTGGCGCTCGGAGTCGCCGAGGACGTCCTGAAGGCGGCCCGGTTGCAGGCGCCCCCGGAGTTGGAGCAGCAGAGCAGCCTGTACTGGTACGGAAGCCAGGGGTATTCCGGTGGACACAGCACCAATGCGCTCGCCGGCCTCGGGAGCGCATTGCACGGTGCCTTCAGCCCACCTTCGTCGTCCGGTGGAGGGGGAGGCTTCAGCGGTGGGGGCGGCGGCGGTGGAGGTGGTGGCGGCGGCGGCGCCTGGTGACACGCGTTGTTCTGGCACTACCGGCGTCGAACGGCGACGCATGCAGTGACAGGAGACTTGTTTCTGCCGGCCACACGATGTCATGGCGGCGTTGACGAGAAGGGCTGGACGCGCACCGACCTCCCTTCCCAGCGGGCGAACACGACCGTACCAAGCAGTGTCCAGGCTGCCGCGGTGAAGAACATCGTCGGGTAGCTGCCGTAGTGGATGGCCGCACCGAGCACAGGGCCGCCGATGAGCGTTCCCAGGTCGAAGAGACCGGTGAAGATGGCGATGGCGGAGCCGCGATCGGCCTTTCGTGAGCGGGTCACGACCATGGCGAACATGATGGGGAACGCATACGCGTGTCCTGCCCCACTCAGGAGACCGGCGGCGACCACCATGGTGCCGTTGCCGGCGAGTGCGAGGACGACGAAGCCGATCGTCATCGAGGCGAGCGCAGGGTACAGCACTTTCGTTTGACCCACCCGGTCGGGGAGTGAGCCGGCGAAGAGGCGCAGAGTGATGGCGATGCTCGAGTAGGCGGCGAAGAATGCGCCAACCGACCCGATCCCGGTCTCGACGACGAACGTCTTCAGGAATGTGAAGTAGGCGGTGAGTGCCATCGCAAAGACGAACGTCAACCACCACAGTGGCCGCAGGTTGCGAGCCGTTACCGATGCCCAGAAGCGCATCGGGACCGACGTTCCTCTGGGAGCATCGCGAAGCGGAAGCGAGAGAAGAAGGGCAAGCCCGGCGAATCCAAGTGCGGTGAGAAACAGGTCGGTGAAGGTTCCGGCCTCGAGGATGGCGTCGCCGAGCAAGCCGCCGAGGGCGATCGGCAAGAGAGCGGAGATCCCGAAGAGGGCGAGCCCCTCCGTCCTCCTCGCCGACGGGACCTGGTCCGCACCGTACGTGAACAAGGACGTGAACAGCAGAGCTGCCGCGATGCCGTGGAGGATCCGCACCACGTAGATCCACGGGCCGAGGCCGGTCACCGTCAGATACAGGGCGAGCACTGCGACGTTGCCCAGGTTCCCGGCGATGATGACCGGACGGCGCCCATAGGTGTCCATCGCCCGGCCCACCCACGGGCGAACGACCACCGACGCCAGGGCGGTGAGTCCCACCAGCAGACCGATCTCGATCTCGCTCGCCCCAAACCCGAGCAGGAATCCGGGAAAGTGGATGAACAGTGCCCAGGCCATTTCTTGGGAGAGGTTCGCAAGCCATGCAAGGGTGAAACGTCTCGTCAGCAGCCGGGGCATTCGATGAGCCTATACACGCGCCGGCTCCTGTCGATATGGATTCGGCATCTGACGCCGCGGTTAGGCTCACAGGTTGAAGGAGAGACAATGGCCAAGGAATACCAGCTCCGCATGTACGACGTGGCCGAAGGGAAGATGGACGATTTCCTGGCGATCTTCCCGGCGGTCGTCGAAGCCCGCCGCAGCGTCGGGTTCGACGTCGTGGGGGTGTGGACCATTCCCGAGGAGAACAAGTTCGTGTGGATCGTCTCGACAGAAGCACCCGGAGGGATCGACGCGCTTGCCGATGCGTACCACGCGTCCCCGCTTCGAGCCGCCATCCATCCGGAGCCGGCTTCCTTCCTGGACAAGATCGAGACCGTGTCGATGCAGGCCGTTGCATTCTGAGCAATCGAGAGCACGCCCGTGGAGCTGCACGGGCCTGCGGCTAGGAAGGGGGTTTCCCCATTGAGTGCCCGCATACTCGACGGAAAGAAAGTGGCTGCGGTGGTCCGGGAAGAGGTCGCCGCGATGGTCGCGACGATACCGAAGGAAGTGGGACTGGCCACGGTGCTCGTCGGCGACGACCCGGCTTCCCATGTGTACGTCCGCAGCAAGCGGCGGACCGCAGGCAAGGTCGGCATCACTTCGATCCACAACGAGATTCCGGCCGACGTCACCCAGGAGGACCTGGAAGCGCTCGTGTCCCGGCTCAACGGCGACGTCGCCGTCGACGGAATCATCGTACAGCTTCCCTTGCCGGACCATCTCGACGAGCAGAGGATCACCTCGCTGATCGATCCCGGCAAGGACGTCGACGGACTTCATCCCTACAACCTCGGTCTTCTCGCCTTGGGACGGCCCGGGTTGGTGCCGTGCACGCCGCAGGGCGTGATGCGCATCCTCGATCACTACGGCATCGAGACGTCGGGTGCTCGAGCGGTGATCGTGGGGCGGTCCTTGCTCGTGGGGCGTCCACTTGGCCTCCTGCTGGGGCTCAAGGGCACCGACGCGACGGTCACGATGGCGCACTCCCGGACTCGTGATCTGAGCGAAGTCACCCGGGAGGCAGACATTCTCGTCGCCGCCGTCGGCAGGGCGAAGATGATCGGAGCAGACGACGTGAAACCTGGGGCCACGGTCATCGACGTCGGAATCAACCGGACCGAAGAAGGACTCGTCGGCGACGTCGACTTCGACGCGGTCGCCGAAGTGGCGGGATCGATCACCCCGGTCCCCGGAGGAGTCGGACCGATGACCGTTGCCATGCTCATGCGCAACACCGCGATTGCGGCCCGATCGCACGTGGGATAATCCGCCTGAAAGGAGATCAACATGGCGCTACCGATCACGATGGGACCCGACGGGCTCGTCGTTCCCGACGAGCCGATCATCCCCTTCATCGAGGGCGACGGCACCGGTCCCGACATCTGGCGGGCATCCCGGTACGTGTTCGACTCGGCCGTAGAGAAAGCCTATGGCGGTCACCGCCGCATTGGGTGGAAAGAGGTGCTCGCCGGTCAGAAGGCATACGACGAGACGGGCGAATGGCTTCCCCCGGAGACGATCGACGCATTCCGCCAGTACCTGGTCAGCATCAAGGGTCCGTTGACGACACCGGTCGGCGGTGGAATACGAAGCCTCAACGTTGCGCTCCGTCAAACCCTCGATCTGTACGTGTGCCTGCGGCCCGTGCGATACTTCCACGGCGTTCCCTCGCCGGTGAAGCGTCCCGAACTCGTCGACATGGTGATCTTTCGTGAGAACACCGAGGACGTCTACGCGGGGCGCGAACTCGAAGAAGGCACGCCGGAAGCCAAGAGCCTGCTCGAGTTCATGAAGTCTCGCTTCGGCTGGGATATTCGTCCCGACAGCGGCCTCGGCCTGAAACCGGTGTCCGAGACGGCATCCAAGCGTCTCGTCCGGGCGGCGATGAACCATGCGCTGGAGAACAGCCGCAGGTCGGTGACGCTCGTCCACAAGGGCAACATCATGAAGTTCACCGAGGGTGCCTTCCGTACCTGGGGCTACGAGGTCGTCAAGGACGAGTTCTCCGACGTTGCGGTGAGCTGGGAAGACTGCGGTGGTGAGCCCGGCGGCAAGCTGCTCGTCAAGGATGTGATCGCCGACGCGTTCCTCCAGCAGATCCTCACTCGACCTGCAGAGTACGACGTGATCGCCACGCTCAACCTGAATGGTGACTATTTCTCCGACGCGCTGGCCGCGCAGGTCGGCGGGATCGGAATCGCTCCGGGAGGCAACATCAACTACGAGAACGGGATCGCACTGTTCGAGGCGACCCACGGGACCGCACCGAAGTACGCCGGCATGGACAAGGTGAACCCTGGCTCGCTGATCCTTTCCGGCGAGATGATGTTGCGGTATCTCGGTTGGGATGAGGCGGCGGATCTGATCGTCAGGGGCCTCAAGGCCGCGATCGCCGACAAGATCGTCACCTACGACTTCGCTCGCCTCATGGAGGGCGCGACGAAGGTGAAGACTTCCGAGTTCGCCCAGGCGATGGTCGAACGGATGTAGAAGCGTCTGCGGGGAGGCGTGAAGGCGCCTCCCCGGCTTTTCTTCCCCTGGCAGGGGGAGTGGCCTCGGGGCTTTGGCCGAGGTCGATGGGGTGGAGAAAGGAACCGCCGGCCGTGGGGACACCCCCATCGCCTTGCGGGGCTCGGCACTTTTCCATGAGGGGGAAGGGAAGGCCCGGCTCGCGGGGCTCGGCGTCTACACGGTTGCCAGATCCGCCAGTAGCGCTTCGCGGCTCTCCTCGTCTTCTACTCTCGAGGCGAGATCGTGGGCGATGGCGAGGTATCGGCCACGGTCGGGGTCGGACGCAGCCCGGGCGAGTGCCTCATACGCATAGCCCTCATGGAAAGCCGAGAGATCGTTGTCCCGGCACAAACGGAGGGAAACCTGTCCGTGGTGAAGCGCGTCGTCTTGACGGCCTGCAACCGCATACACCCTCGAGAGTTGCCACGCCCCGACCGCGAGGTTGCTCGGCGTGCATTCCTTGGTCTGAGTCCAGTGCCAGCGCGACGCATGGGCGAGATCGATCATCTCGTCGACCTCTTCGGGAGTGCGGTCCCGCTTCGCGAGCAGATCCCAGGCTGCGTTGAAGCACTCGCTCGCGAACCTGCGGTGCGTTGCATCCATGGGACACCTCTCAGCGCAACCGTACAGCATTGAGCCCCCGTTGGGTGGGGGCTCAACACATTCCGGTTGCGAGTGCGGTTACGCAGCGAGGTCGGTCGACCCATCATGGATCGCGTCACGCAACGCCTGAACCGCCGCCCTGGCGGAATCCCTGGCCGCGCGGAGCTCGTCCCTCGCCTGCAACAGCTTGTCACGTCCCTGTCTGAGCAGCGCCTTGGCCGGATTCTCCCAGTCGCTCGCCCCCAGATCGATGACCTGGTTCGGGACTGGGCCGGCGTACGCTTCGGCCTTGCTCATGTGCGTCTGCATCTCCTGGAGCGCAGCCTGGGCCTCGGTCACGTCGTAGCCGGCCTGATTGGCTCGGTCGACGGCTGCAGAGATCCTCTCGTACGCCTCGGCCCCCGGGTTGTTCACCACCCACACGGCCGTATCGCCGGCGATCACTTCGCGGATCTTCGGTGCAACGACCAGATAGATCCGAAAGTCCGTGGCGATCTTGGGCACGAGAACCCGAAGCTGATCGACCGTGGTCGCCGCCTGGATCTCTCTCGAGAGGGTCCGGAGCCCGGCCTCGGCCTCGTTCAGATCGACGAAGAGGTCCGCCTTGTGACCGGCGGTGGCGTGGCCTCTCTCGTTGAGGGCCGTTCGCAGCCTGTCGATCGTCTCGAACCGCCTGTCGATGGCCTGCTGGGCCCGTTCTTTGATCCTGTTGACGATGTTGAGCCGTTGGCTGTCCATCGTCTGTTCGGCGACCGTTCTGTCGGGAGCCGGTTCGTCGGCGGTCTGTGCCATGGCAACGCCTGGCAGGGCGAGCACGAGGCTCAGTGCCACGGCTGCAGTGATGGTCTTGTTGATCATGGGGTTACATCTCCTTCGTCTTGGTTGAAGCTCGAGTCCAGATCACCGAGGAGGCGATCCAGATCCGCGAGCATGGTGTCGATGTCGCTCAGGTCGACAGTGACGTCTTCCTCCGCCAATTGGGCTGTCGTGGTGGTGGTGGTGGTGGTCGTGGTGGTCGGAGGCGCCGTCGCAGGCTCCACAGATCGAGTTGTCGACGGCGTCTCCAGAGGAGCCGGTGCGGCAGGTGAGGTCGTCGTGGTTGCTGTGGCCGGGTGGGACTGCGTTGTCGTGACGGCGGTTCCGACGGCCTGCGGTTCGTTGATCGGTCCGCAAGCGGTCAGTATCAGGGCACCGGTGATGCCGACGGTGGCCCAGAGGCCGGCTCTCGATCGCATCCTGTCTCCTTTCATCATCTGAAGACAGGATCGGGTACGGCTATGTGCTCACTGTGAGTGTGATGTTCGAGGTTTGTAAGACCTGGCGGTCGGTGATCGGCCGCACCTCATTGAACCCAGGGCTCGTAGGTGCGCCCAGCGCACCCCTGAGCCCTGGGTTCGCAGGAATCTGCCGTTGGCCGAGCTACCAGAGCTCGACGTACACGAGGATGGGGACGTTGGGTGCCGACGAGAAGCCGGTCGTTTCCCGGAAGTCCCACAGTTCGACCCAGAACCGGACACCGTCCGAGCGGGAGAAGCTGCCCTGGTAGTGGGGGAGTTGTTCGTCGTCGATCCGCGCGAAAGCGCCTCCGAAGCCGCGCTGGAGGAGTCTGCGCTCGATGTCGGGGCCGAGGATGAGGTGTTCGGGCACGCTTGCGGGGAGCTCGAAGTAGTGGGCCTCGGCATGGGTGGCGCCTGGTGCCGACCTGGCAGCGGCCGCTTCATCGTAGAGATCCTCGGCGGTGGAGACTTCGGTGGCACCGGCAGGAATCCACGGTTTGCCTGCGGCGAGCTGTTTGATCGACGTGCCGAGCCACTTCGCCACCCACGTGCCGCGGTCCGGCGGAATCCAGTCCGCACGGCCCAGCACGAGCATCGCGACAGATTCGGCCATGTCTTCGGCCGGTCCCGTCCGACCGTACTCGGTTGCCGCCTGGCCTTCGAGTCGCCAGTCGGCGTGGAGCGGATCGGCAGATTCGTTGGTCCAGCCGGTCTGGGCGGCGAAGGAGAGGACGAGTTCCGATCCGTCGGCGGGGTCGACCCGCGCGATGTCTCCGTCGAGCGCAGCCTGGATGTAGGCAGGGTCGAGGGCGCGGAATTGCGCGACGTGCGCGAATTCGTGGGCGAGGGCACGTGCGAGGTCGAGGCGGGTGGTACCGTCACCGTCGGGGTCGAACGTCCGGTCGACGAGGTAGATGTCGGGTCCTCTTGTGAAAGTGACGGCGTTGCCCACCTGTTCTTCTTCCGGAGCCGATGCGATGCGGATGATGGATCGCGGTGCGCCGACTTCCCAGAGCACACGGGGCAGCTCGGAGAGCGCGGCATCGAGGAGCGCGAGCTCGACCGGGTCGGGGTGCGGTCGCGACCCGACGACGGTGATGTCGTGCACGGTACGTTGCCACACGACGTCGGCGAACGGCGCCGACCCGAGGCGAGTGAGCAGGCTGGTATCGGTGAGGTCGAATGTCCCCGGGGTCGTGGTCGAGCTCGTCGCGTCAGGGACCGCGCAGGCCACCACCATGGTTGCGAGAGCGAGGAAGAGAAGGCGTCGCACGGTGGCAGATGGTAGATGCAGCCCGAAGTTGACCGACGTCATCGAGAGCATGCTCGGACATTGTCGGGTTCCGGCTGAGACCGATTCTGATTGCACTAGCCTTGAGTGAGAGGCCGCGAGCCAAGGAGTTGGAACTATGAGCAAGGTGACGGTTGTCGGAGCGGGCAAGTACGGGTCACTGACGGCGATGCGCATCGCCCAGCTGGATCTTGCCGACGAAGTGGTCATGACGGACATCGTCGAGGGTCTTCCACAGGGGCTTGCCCTCGACATGAACGAGTCCCGTCCGATCGAGAAATACCGCACGTTGGTCGTCGGGACGAACGAGTACGCAGATACCGCGGGCAGCGATGTCGTGGTGATCACCGCCGGGCTTCCCCGCAAACCGGGCATGAGCAGGATGGACCTGCTCGAGGTGAACGCCAAGATCGTCAAGAGCGTCGTCGAGCAGATCACGCACTTCTCGCCGGAGGCGACGCTGATCGTGGTCACCAATCCCCTCGATCACATGACGACGCTGGCCGCCGAAGTGTCTGGTCTGCCGCGCAACAAGGTCATGGGCCAGGCAGGCATGTTGGACACGGCACGGTTCGTGCACTTCGTCTCGGAGGTGAGCGGTGTCGACGTGCTCGACATCGAAGCGCTCACCTTGGGCAGTCACGGGCCGACGATGGTGCCGGTGCCATCACAGGTCAAGGTCGCCGGCAAGCCGCTGACCGAAGTGTTGACGGCCGAGCAGATCGAGGCGATCGTGGAGCGCACCCGCAAGGGTGGATCGGAGATCGTCGGTCTGCTGAAGACGGGGAGCGCCTACTTCGCCCCGTCGGCGGCAGCCACCCAGATGGTCAAGGCGGTCCTGCAGGACACCGGCGAGATCATGCCTGTGTGCGCGTGGACGTCCGGCGAGTACGGCATCGAGGGCGTGTACCTGGGTGTTCCCGCCAAGCTGGGTGCCAAGGGTGTCGAGGAGATTGTCCAACTGGACATCGACGAGTCCGAGTTGGAGGCACTGCGCGAGGCCGCTGTGGCGGTGAAAGCCAAGATCGAGGATCTGCACAGCATCACGCTATGACGGTCCCGTAACGAACGAAAGCCCCCGGTTTACGGGGGCTTTCGTTGTAATCGGTGCTTTGTTCTGCCAGAATCACAGTATTGTAGTTCTCTGCCAGGAGGCAGTCGTATGAATAAGGGAGACCTCGTAGAAAAAGTTGCCGATGCCGCGGGCATCAGCAAGAAGGCTGCCCATGTGGCGGTCGAGACGGTGTTCGGTGAGATCACCAAGGCGATGAAGAAGGGTGATCGAGTGCAGGTGACCGGGTTCGGGAGCTTCGAATCGACGAAGCGGCCGGGCCGCAAGGGTCTGAACCCGGCGACGGGGGAGAGTCTGTACATCAAGACCAAGTTCGTGCCGAAGTTCCACCCGGGTAAGGGCCTCAAAGACGAGGTAGCCAAACGGCGCAAGTAGGCGATTGGAACGAGTGGCGTGTGGGCGGCCCTCGGGCCGCCCACCTTGTTGTTCCGCATCTGCGAACCCTGGGCTCGTAGGGGTCCACAGGACCCCTACGAGCCCAGGGTTCAGGGGATTCTCAGTACTCGACGTCCAGGCCGGCGGTGGCGGAGGCGTAGTGGCCGAGGGCGGCTTGCTGGGTCATGAGCTTGGCCATGTTGCCGGCGACCTTGATCTTGCCGGTCATGAAGGCCATCTGTGTGTTGAGATCGCCCTTGAAGATCTTCGATGCGGTCTCATAGCTCGACGTGATCGTGACGTCCGGGTTCTCCATCTCGCCGATTCTCTGCACCGGGGTGTCGCCCGTGGCGTCCATGTAGAACTTCGCTTCGCCTTCGGGTGCATCGGTGACGACGAACTGGAGGCTCATGTTGGCCGACGATGTGAAAGCGTCGCTCGCCCTGAGTGCTTCGGTGACCGCGGCGGCCCATTCGTCGGTGAGGAATCTGAATGCCATGGCTTCCTTTCTTTCCCTCTTGTCAGGCTAGCAGGGTTCGGGACCGGTGCTTGCGATTGCAAGCAGTCTGCGTCCTCGTGTCCTCTTCTCTTCCATCGACAGAGGCGGTCGAACCGGGCGTGGCCGGTCGGATTGGAGCCTGTAGAAAGCTCGGCTGGTCAGTCGCTCAGGATCGGCAGAAGAGGTCGGTGGATCTTCTTGATGTCCCTGGCGCCGAGCTTCGCCAGCGGTGCCCGTGGGTGGCCGGGTCGGAGTCCGACCATCTCGGCGGCGGCCTTCACGCCAGGGATTCTGTAGATCTCGACCGCCGAGGCGATCCTGGTCAGTTCTGCCTGAGCCGTGAGCGCACTCTTGGGGGATCGGTGCGCCTTTGCGACGACCTCGAGGACCATCGTCGTGAGGTAGTTGGACGAGGCGGTGATCGCACCGTAGCCACCCGCAGCCATGCAGAACGTGATCGACCGGGTCGCTCCGGTGAACAGCAGGAAGTCGGCGGGTGTTTCCTGTACGAGGCGGGCCATCCGCGTGACGTCGCCCCCGGAGTCCTTCATCCCGATGATGTTGGGATCGTGTGACAGTTCGACGACGAGGTCGGTGGGGATCTCGTAGGCGGCGTACAAGGGGACCGAGTAGATCATCACCGGAAGCGGAGAGGTGTCGGCCAGGGCGAGGAAGAACCGGCGGACGGCATCGCGGCTGCCTCGGGCAAGGGTGGTGGGGGTCATGGCGAGAACGGCGTCGGCACCGGCTTCGACGGCCTCCATGGCCTGCCGGGTGGCCATTCGCGTGGTCTCCGCGGCGATACCAGACAGCAGAAAAGGCTTCTCACCGAGTGTTTGCCGCGCAGTTTCGAGGAGGGTCTGTCGCTCTCCGGGTTCCAGGTAGGGACCTTCGCCGGTCGACCCGGCGATCAGGAAGCCTTTGATCCTCCGCTTGGTGAGCGTGGTCAGGTTGTGTCGATGGGCGTCGAGGTCGAGGTCACCGGATCGGGTGAACGGTGTGACGAGCGCGGGCAGCAGGCGAGGCGGTTGCACCGACGTGAGGCTACTACCCGACGAAGAGGCTCCGGAATGAACGGCTCGAGGATCCCCCAAGACTCGATCCTCGCGTGTTCTCGGGCACCGCCGCGTCAGCTCAGGGAGTCGGGTCTGGTTCGATGTGCATCACCGTGTCAGCGGCCCAACAGGTGTTGTTGACAGGGTCTCTGTTGCACACCGAGCCGGTGAACCACGCGAAACCGGTGAGCCAGTCGTGGTCGAAGACCACACGGGTTCCGAGCCAGTCCCTGTCGGATCCGTCGTTGTCTCGCACTGTCGCGGGCCAGTTTTCCTCCAGAGCGAACCATGTGCCGCAGCGGAGGAACGCGCCGTTGTCTCCGCTCACGAACGGACGGAATCGCTGGCGGAGTCCGATCGTGCCGGATGTGTCGGATTGGTAGATCCACACCTGGAGCACCGCGCCGTCGATGTCTCGAATCGCCCCGGCGGTCGCTTCCAGGATGACGCAGTCGGCGTTGGCCTCGTCGCCTGCGGCCGCGCCAACCCGCGCGCCTTCACGCGTGCCGGCTGTGACACTGAGCCAGTCGCGAAGTCCCATCCCCCACTCGACGCTCCCGAGGGCCAGGAGCAGCAGCAGGCTGAGGATGAGTGCGGTTTCGACGGCTGCGACGCCTTGTTCGTTGCGGATCCGTTTCATCATGTCATCAAGGGTTGGGGATCAGTCGGACCGGGTTGCCGATGACCCGGGCCGTCCAGGTCGTTCTATCGTGGGATGTGTTCAGGTCGACATCCATCGTCCAGAAACAGTCGCCGGTGCACGTGTACACGCCGGGGTCGGGGATGTCGATGGAAGCGATGATCCATCGCTTGTTGTACTGGGCGTTGCCGTTCACAGTCGTCTGAATCCGACATTGTCCGGTCACCGGCGTGGTGGTGTTGCCATCCATGTCCTCGGCAAACCACGTGCAGATGGGAATCGTGCCGTCCGGCATCTGGACCGACATGAACCCATTGCCGCTGCTCTCGCCGGGGTCGTAGAACTTCAACTCGAGTCTCTTGCCCGCGTAGATGGGATCGACCTCGGCCAGGTAGACGGTGGCCTGTCCGGAGGGAGCGTTGGTGAAGATGGACATGTCGTTGATGCCGTAGATTCGCACGTTGCCGGCCGGGGTGGCGGTTACGTTGAGCGAGTAGCTGTTGCTGCCGCCGATGTTGGCGCCCGTGCTCCACACGTTCAGGACGTAGATCCCCGGCGTGGGGTCGTTGATCGTGCAGAGATTCACCCACTTGTTCTTGTACGTGGAACTGCTGGCCCCCGAGTTGATATCGCGGCGGCACGAGGCGATGGGCGGGTTGTCGGTCGGGTTGAGCGGAGTCGTGTCGACCATGCGCAACTCGAAATGCATGTCGGTCCCGCCGCTGGCCGTCTTGGTCAGACTCTCCTCGTCGCCCGTCTCTCCGAAGCCGGAACGGTCGTAGAAGCCGGCGTCGTAGAGTTGGACCGTGAAGCTGGTCTTGCCGCTGGGGATCTCGACGCCGTAGTAGTACCCGGTCGGCCGGAAATCCGGGTTGAGAGGGTCGGAGTTGGCGTCCCAGGGAGCCCCGGAACCGTCGTTGACACTGTCGGTGCAGTTGCCCGACGATCTTGCCCAGTCGCACCGGGTTGCATACGGGTCGCCATGCTCTTTGGCGGTTGCCTGCCCTTGAATAGCAGCCCAGAAGTTCTGGGTCGCTCCCCCGCAACCGCCGGATGGTAACGCCGCCGCGTAGCCGATCCCGAAGCAATTGCTCGGGCTTCCCATCGGCACCGGCTTGATGTACTCGGCGGTCGAGCGTCGGGTCACGTCGAACGAGTTGATGCCTATCGCCCTCAAGAAGTACGTTGGCACATTCGTGGTAAGGGTCGCCTGCACCTTGTTGTCGCTCAGCAAGGTGGTTGTGACGGTGTTCGCCCCGCCGACCGGGAACCCGTTGGCGGCGGCGGCGCCCTCGGCATCGGTCTGGGCTTGAGTCATGAATCCCGGCGCATTGACGACTGCAGCGAGTGCAGCCGCGTCGGAAGCGTTCTGAAGTCTCGACACATTGAGGTACAGCCAGGCCAGGTCGACGGAGAGCGCTGCGAACGCGAGAAGCACGACGAGGGAACCGGCCGCCCACACGAGGACGGCTCCGTTCTCGGATGCATCGAGGCGAAGGAGTGCCCGCAGGCGGGACCTCATCCGAACACCTCCGGTTCCATGCGCAGGATCGTGCTCTCGTCGATGACGTAGCTCCCGGTGAAAGGCGGCAAGCCGGTGATCCAGTTGTGCGTCATCCGGATGCGGATGCCGATGATGTCCAGTGGTTGCGGACCCGCAGCGGTCTGTCGTGTGACCGACGGCCACGGTGGCGACGTGCTGACTGGCTGGTTGTTGACAGTCCATCTGTTCACGGACCCGTCGGCGCAAGGGTCGAGCGGATCGCCACCGGCATACCTCCACCTGTTGGTGTTTGTGTTGTCCTGGCTCCCATCCGGGTTCGCCTTGTAGATGGCGAGATACTCGACCCGGTCAAGAAAACCGTTGGGGAGGAAGGCAACGACAGCCGAGATGGCCTGGCAGTCGGCATCTGGTGCCGTCCCAACGAAGGCGGCGGTTCGCACTCCCTCGCGAGCAGCCTGCTCGACCGTCAGGAAATCGTAGAAGGCCATGCCGAACTCCATGATTCCGATGAAGAGGAGCAAGAGGATCGGCATGACCAATGCGAACTCGACGAGTGTCGCTCCGCTCTCGCGGTTTCGCCTGCGAAGCCGTTTCACTCGTGTCCTCTCAGGACTGTCTCCCAGCATGGTGGCATCAACACACCACTGACCCAGTCAGGGAATCTACACGACCCGATGAGAACTGCAATGGGGATGACCTTGGTCGTGGTCGCAAACCGCAGGGCGGTGATGCTCCGGTCGTCACGAGACCTCGTACCGTCCCTGCCTCCCGCCGGGCCACGGCTCGAGCGTGCAGCGTCAGGTTGAAGATGATCCGAGGGGGACCTGTTGATGACGACCTCACCCCTTTTCGCCCCGTGAGGCGTTTGCCGGTCTCCCGGCCCTGCGCGTGGCAACCGCGCTTGAGGTGGTCAGGATATCACTGTAGGCGGTTGCCGACAAGAGGGTTGTCGAGACCTCATTTCCCGAGAACGAGATGAAGGGGGCTGCCGATGATGTAGGCACGCCAGGTCGTCGTGTCCTGGGCCGTCCCGTTGTAGGCGTAGTGCACCTTCCACCACCCACCCGGGTAGCCGGCGGGGAGATCGAACTCGGTCTTGAGCCATTTGCCGTCGTAGTTGTGGGCCGGTCTGGTTGCGTCGATTTCACAGGGGCTGCCTGAGCCGATCGTGGCAAGCGGGGACCAATCGTCGGTGACTTCGTCGCGGGTGCTGATCCGACAACCACTCGTCCACGGGATCGTTCCGTCCGGGGGGCCGCGGAAAGAGATGATGTTGCTGACGTTGTTCTGCGCGTCGCCCGGGTCGTAGAGCTCGACCACGAAGGTCTTCCCGCGGTATGCGGAGTCCACTTCGGCGAGGTAGAAGTCCGCGCTGATCGCCGAGATATTGTTGAAGATCGAGATGTCCCCGATTCCGTACAGGTGCGGCGTCGCCCCAATTCCGGTCACGTTGAGCGAGTAGCGGTTGAGCCCGGTATCGTCATTCGCGTTGGGTGTGTCGACCTTGATCTCGAGCGTGTAGATGCCGGTTACCGGATTGACGACGGTGCACAGCGGTTCCCAGACATAGGGGGCGCCGGCGGCGAGCTCCGGCTCTGGGCCCTTGGTCACGGTGCACACTGGAATCGCGTCGGTGACATCGAGCGGCGTCGAGTCCGGAACGTAGAGTGTTGCGGTGACGGTGTGGCCGGCGCCGCCGCAACCGCCGCACACGTTGTGATCGCCCGTCCGCTTGGGGTCGCCGCCAGGTGTGTGCAGCGCGAGGTCGAGCGTGTTGACGGTGAACGATGTGGTTCCGGAGGCCACCTCGATGCCGTAGAGGTAGCCGCGATCCCGCCACGACGGGTTGGGTGACGTGTCGCAGTTCTTGCCGCTGCCGGACTTGTCGGGGCACCACGACGAGTAGGCGTCGCCCATCTTGGTGTCGGTGTACTTGCCGTGGATGTTCGCCCAGAAGTTCGGCTGGTTGGTGCAGCCCGACTGTCGGGGATCGCAAGCGTTACCGAACTGGCTTTGCGGGCTCCCCATCGGCAGCGGCGGGACGAATTCGGCGACTGCCGATCGGGTGATTGTCTGAGAGCTCTTTCCGAGCACCTTGAGGAAGAACGTCGGCACGGTTGCCGTGACGGTCACGCGCAGCTCGTAGGGCGAGTCCGTAACGCCGCCGGCGTCCTTGACTTTCGATGGTGTCACAACCACACCATCGACACCGTCGGTGAACCCGTTGGCGCCCGCGATCTGCAGGGCTGTGCTGGAAGCAGTCGTCGCGAACTCGGCGGGCATGTAGATCACGCCGGCGAGTGCGGCTGCGTCCGCGGCCCGCTGGGCCCGGTTGGCGTTGAGGTAGAACCAGCCGAGATCGGTCGCGAAGGCCGACAGTCCGAGCAGAACGACGAGCATGATGCCCACCAGCGGGAGAACCGCTCCGTGCTCACTGCGGAGTCGCTGCAGCCTCCGTCTCACAACCCTGCTCCTTGTGCCGGTTCGAGCTGGAACACGCTGTCGTCAGACCACGGGCCGCCCGGAAGCGGCATGAAGTTCGTCAACCAGGAGTGGTCGAAGACGATTCGAACACCGAGTTGATCCAGGTCCGGAAGACGATCGTCACGCAACGCGGGTGTCCACGGACAGCCGTTGATCCCCATGCACAGCCAGCCCCCGCCGGCCTTCGGGACATACACGTTGCTGGTGCTGCACTGTCCTTCGCTGCCGATGGCACATCCCAAAGTTGCATCTGCAGGATCCCCGTTGCTGTCGGCCTTGTAGATCCAGACGGCCTGCACAGTGGACGAGGTCGTGTCCGCCAGTGCCTCTTCCACTGCGCTGAGGACGATCGCGTCCGCCGCGGCGGTCGTTCCGGCCGCCGAGCCGATGCGAGCACCGGTGCGTGCCGCGTTGGAGACCGACAGCCAGTCGATGAACGCGAAGCCGAACTCCGCCACACCAAGCGCCAGCACCAGCAGGATCGGCAGCACGAACGCCGCCTCGATCGTGCTGGCCCCGGCCTCGCGCTTCAGGAAGCGTCTCATCCGAACACCTGCGGTTCGATGTCCATGATCACCGTTTTCTTCCAGTCCGTCGGCCCGATGGAGAACAGGCCGGTCACCCACTGGTGACGAAACTCGATGGAGACCTCGATGCGGTCGGTCGGTGTCGATATTCTCCGACTCCCAGGGTCCCATCCGGGCTGGACGTAGGCGGGCTCGGTTGGATCAGGGCACGGTGTCCAGCGACATGGAGTGCCACCATTCCACGCGTACGCCGTCTTCTCGCTCATGTTGTCCGGGTTCGCCACCGAGACGCTGACGAGATTGGTCATGCCGGCGGCGGTCATGGCGCGTTCGACGGCGCGAAGGATCTCGATGTCGGCAGCCGCGTCGTTCCCGGCCACGGCCCCGACTCTGACGCCTTCCCTGCTCGCGTGACTGATCGAGAGCCAGTCCTTGAAGGCCAGGCTGAACTCCATGATGCCGTACAGGACGGTGAAGAGGAGTATCGAGATGATGGCGAACTCGACGAGGGTTGCACCGCGCTCGTCCTTCATTCGGTTGGCAGGGTGCGGGTCATACAATTTCGCCCCGATGGATGCTACTACTCTAAGTGGTGATAATACTGCAATAGGTGGTTGGCTACAAGGGGTCATCTGGAGTCCACCGGAGTCTTCGACCGGTGTCTCGAGGCTCCGGCGCGTCTCCGCGGTTTCGGTGAGGGGGGCGATGGCCGTGAGATGAGGGTTCGTGTCGATCTGAGGTCCCGGCGATGGGAGGTGCGTCCGCGTTCCGATCGCCGGCAGCGGCGGATTCGAGTCGGAGGAGGGGTCCCGATCAGGGCCCCTCCTCCGTTCGACGGCGGTTATTGGACCGTCTGTCCGGTCCGCTTCCTGTTCTTGAGTTTCGCTTTGACGTAATCCAGGTTCATCATCGCGATGAAGTCGATGGAGATGCTCTTCGGGCACGCCGCTTCACACTCACCCTGGTTGGTGCACGAGCCGAAGTACAGCTCCATCTCGTCGACCATCGCTTCGACCCTCGTCCAGCGCTCCGGTTGGCCCTGCGGCAACAGGTTCAAGTGTGCCACCTTGGCGGCGGTGAACAGTTGTGCCGCACCGTTGGGACACGCGGCCACGCAGGCACCGCATCCGATGCAGGCCGCAGCGTCCATGGCGGCGTCCGACGCCGGCTTGGGCACCGGGATCAGGTTGGCATCCGGGGCGCTACCTGCCCGGATCGTGATGTAGCCGCCGGCCTCGATGATGCGGTCGAGCGGACTGCGATCGACGACCAGGTCCTTGACGATCGGGAACGCCTTCGCGCGCCACGGTTCGACGAAGATGGTGTCACCGTCGCTGAACTTGCGCATGTGGAGCTGACAGGTTGCCGTTCCATTCTGCGGTCCGTGGGGATGGCCGTTGATCACCATGCCGCACATCCCGCAGATGCCTTCGCGGCAGTCGCTGTCGAATGCAACCGGCTCTTCGCCCCTGGAGGTGAGCCGTTCGTTGACGACATCGAGCATCTCCAGGAATGACATGTGCTCACTGATGTCTTGTACTGGGATCGTTTCGAACGCGCCGGGAGCATCGGGTCCGTCCTGGCGCCAGACTTTGAGTGTGACGTCCATTACTTGTAGCTCCTTTGCGAGAGCGCGACGTACTCGAACTCGAGCGGCTCCTTGTGCAGAACCTCCTCGATCTCGCGGCCGATGCCCTTGAACTCCCAGGCGGCGACATACGAGTACTCGTCGTCGTTGCGGAGCGCCTCACCCTCCTCCGTCTGGCTTTCGACGCGAAAATGGCCGCCGCACGACTCTCTCCTGTCGAGTGCGTCGAGCGCCATCAGCTCCGCCAGCTCGAAGAAGTCCCAGACTCGGCCGGCGTTGGCCAGCGCCTGGTTGAAGCTCTCGTTCGTGCCGAGCACCTTCAGGTCCGAATGGAACTCCTCGCGGAGTGCCCGGATCATCTCCAGGGCCTCGGTGAGTCCCGCTTCGCTGCGTTCCATGCCAACGTGTGTGACGAGGATCTTGCCGAGCTCCTTGTTGAACCACGTGGCCGTATGGGTTCCGTCGACCGAGAGGAGATGATCGAGACGGTCACGAACCTCTCGCTCGATCTGGACGAAGGCTTCGCCTGTGACGTCCATGGGTTTGGTGCCCAGCAGCGGTGCCAGATAGTTGCCGATCGTGTATGGGAGCACGAAGTAGCCATCGGCCAGACCCTGCATCAGCGCGCTCGCTCCGAGGCGGTTGGCGCCGTGGTCGGAGAAGTTTGCTTCGCCGACCACGAACAGCCCCGGGATGGTGCTCATCAATTCGTAGTCGACCCAGAGGCCACCCATCGTGTAGTGCGTTGCGGGGTAGATCCGCATCGGCACCTCGTACGGGTTCTCGTCCGTGATGCGTTGGTACATCTCGAACAGGTTGCCGTAGCGCTCCTCGATGGTCTCCCTGCCCAGCCGTTTGATCGAGTCGGTGAGGTCCAGGTAGACGCCGTTCTTGCGTGGACCGACTCCCCGTCCCTCATCGATCATCTTCTTCGCGTTGCGTGAAGCGACGTCTCGAGGCACCAGGTTGCCGAACGACGGATACCGCCGCTCCAGGTAGTAGTCCCGGTCTTCTTCGGGGATCTGGTTGGGAGGACGAGTCTCGTTCGGGTCCTTGGGTACCCAGATTCGGCCGTCGTTGCGCAGCGACTCCGACATGAGTGTCAACTTCGACTGGAACTCCTCGCTCTGCGGAATGCACGTCGGATGGATCTGGACGAAGCACGGGTTTGCAAACGCCGCACCTCGTCGATGCGCTCGCCAGATGGCCGTGGCGTTGCAGGCCATGGCGTTGGTCGACAGGTAGTACACGTTGCCGTACCCGCCGGTGGCGAGCACGACCGCATGTGCGGAGTGGCTCTCGATCTCACCGGTGAGCAGGTTTCGGGTGACGATGCCGACCGCCCTGCCGTCGTGGACGACTAGATCGAGCATCTCCATTCGCGTGTGCAGCGTGACCTTGCCGGCGTGGATCTGATTGGCCATGGCCTGGTAGGAGCCGAGAAGCAACTGCTGGCCGGTCTGGCCACGGGCGTAGAAGGTTCGTGACACGAGTGCGCCGCCGAACGACCGGTTTGCCAGCGTGCCGCCGTACTCGCGGGCGAATGGCACCCCTTGAGCGGTGCACTGGTCGATGATTTCGTCGGCCACTTCGGCCAAGCGGTGCACGTTGGCCTCGCGGGAGCGGTAGTCGCCGCCCTTGACCGTGTCGTAGAACAATCGGAACACCGAGTCGCCGTCGTTCGTGTAGTTCTTGGTGGCGTTTATTCCGCCCTGAGCGGCGATGCTGTGGGCTCGTCGTGGCGTGTCGTGGTATGTGAAGACCTCGACCTCGTAGCCGAGTTCGCCGAGTGTCGCTGCCGCCGAAGAGCCTGCCAAGCCGGCACCCACGATGATGATCTTGTACTTGCGCTTGTTCGCAGGGTTGACCAGTTTCGTGTGGAAGCGATACTTGGTCCACTTCTCTCCGATCGGTCCCTCCGGGATCTTTGCATCGAGTTTGATCATGATGTCCCTCCGCTCACCCGACCACATGGGTCAGCACCGCGAGCGGAATGCTGACGTTGCCGATCACGATTACCAAGGCGAACGCCGTGGCAAACCACCGTCGCCATGGGTTGAACCGTGGGTTGTTCCATCCCAGACTCTGGAAGAGACTCCATGCGCCGTGGTAGATGTGAAAGCCCAACAGGATGTTGGCGATGATGTAGAACGTCGCAACCGGCCAGCGAGAGAAGCTGGCCACGATGTTGTCGTACACCGCGCCGCGTACGAACTCAGGGTTCGCGTTGCCCCACGTCAGGTCCATCAAGTGCCAGGCGAGGAAGATCAGGATGATCACGCCCGACCAGCGCATCGTTCTGGACGCGTAGTCGGCCACCAGATACTCCCTCGGTGTCCGGTAGCGGACGGGCTTCACGCCCCATCCTCTCGCCTTCCAGTTTGTGACGGTCAGTGAGTAGGCCGCGTGGAGATGGAGCACGAGCGCCGCTGCGATCACGCTGCGGAACAGCCAGAGGAAGACGGTGCGGGGGAGGAACGGCTGAAGGATCGTACGCAGCCACTCGGCGTACTCGTCGATGTGGTAGACGCCTTCGGCATTCGCGCCGAGGAAGATCTTCAGGTTCCCGATCATGTGGGCGAGGACATACGTCAGGAAGAGAATGCCCGTAACCGCCATGACCCACTTCTTCCCGACATCCGAGCCGTAGAACTCGCCGAAGAACGTCCGGTATCGTTTGGGCGTTCTCCTGCCCGTGCCTTGTTGGGTGGTCGTCACTACGAACCTCCTCAGCACAGTGGGATAGTGATCGCGGGGAGGCTAGCACCGGGAGGCCTTGGTTCTCGATTCGAAGGAGTTTTCACGGCAGGGTGACTCCATCAGAGGTTCCGGTACTTGTCCACGGCCGGTCGATTGGGGGTTGACAGCGCGCGCGCGGTTTGATTACATGTATGTAATTACACGTTTGGCGCTTGGAGGGCAGTCTTGTACAGGAGTCTCATCGAGGCGCTCACCGTCGAGGATCTGTCCTGGCAGGACTATTCGAACTGTAGAGGGGGCGATGCGAACCTGTTCTTCCCCGAGCGTGGCGCGTCGACTCGAAAGGCCAAAGCCATCTGCGGCGCCTGTGAGGTTCGTGTCGAGTGCCTCGAATTCGCCATCGAGCAGAGCGAGAAGTTCGGTATCTGGGGGGGCCTCTCCGAACGTGAGCGGCGGCGCATCCGCAAAGAACGCGCGACCAAGATACGCAGAGTCTCCTGAACGGAGCGGTTCGCCCGGTAGCCGGTAGCATGAATGCCATCCAGAGGGAGGAGATGCGGTGGAAGACCTCGGGTTCGTCGGTGTGGTTCTCCTGGTCGTGGCGGTCTTTCTCGCGATCGTGGGCATGGTGCTGAGTCGAAGGACGAAGGCACTCAAGGAACAGCTCGAGGTCGGTGATTCTCTCGCACCCGAACTCGATCTCGAACGGCCCCGTCCCCGGGTCACGGCGTTCCATGTGCAGGGGGAGGAGGCACAAGTCACGTTCGACGTCCCCCTGCCTCCGGGTGACGCGGACCCGGTCCTCGTCGAACTCCTCCTCTCCGAAGCCCTGGAGGTCGTGCACGACAAGCAGCATTCGCTGCCCATCGAAGACATCACGAAGGTGGTCGTGTTTGCAGGGCGCGGGGGAGAACCGCGCAGGATCGGGGAGCTGCCACTCACCGAGCCGGGGCTACTGCCCCCGCTGTCGGTCGTGCCGCGGCTGCGTTTTGCGAGCATCGGTCTCGACGCGCTGGACCGGCAGTTCGAGGAGGAGCCCGTCAGTGCACCGCCGGAGCTCGTGTCGGTCAAGGCGAGCGACACGCTCAAGCCGATCGGTGAGGAGCTGCGAATTCCGAAGGCTCTCGACATCGGCCTTCGCGCCCAAGGCATCGACCCGGGTTCGATGACCGCCGCCGCCATGGTTCGGGGCATACTGCGCCTGTTCGGATACTCGATCTCTCCCGGTGCAGATCCCGCCGTGTACACGGCCACGAAGGCGGGAACGACGACGTACGTGCGTGAGGACGTCTACCGGCCCGGCGACTATCCCGAACTCGACGAAGGAACGGTTCGCTCGTTCATGGTCGAGTTTCTGAATGCCGGCGCAGACCGTGGCTTGCTCGTCAGCGCCAAGTTCGCCCCTTTCAGCATCTACAACCAGGAGCAGCGAGAACCGAGGGTGCGATTCGTGACCCGGGAACGCCTCCAGAAGTTCATCGACTCGTTCTCTCTGGATTGACCGTGCGCTTCGGCGTCGCGATTTCCGGGGATCCGGATCCGACGTTCCCGGAGGACGTGGCCGGGCTCGAGAACGCCGGTTTCGCAAGTCTCTGGTTCGGGCTCGATGGGGCGGACTGGCATCCGATCGTCCTCGCGTCTGCCGCTGCGATGGTGACCACCGGTGCGGAACTGGTCGTCGCGCTTGCCGACCCGACACCTGTGACCGCCAAGTCCGTCGGGTCTCTCGATGCGCTCAGCGGAGGTAGAAGCCGGGTCCTCGTCGAGACGGCCGGTGATGCTGCACTCATGAGAGCCATGCTCGGTGGCGATCGAGTCAACTATGACGGTGTTCCCTTCCGGGTCGTGGACGCCCCGGTGCTGCCGGCTCCGGTGCAAGAGCGGGTCCCGATCTGGACGCGGGCGGCAGAGCTGGCGGCCGGCGTCGACGGGTGGCTGGCGACATGCGTCGAGGCGTACGAGGCGCTGGTGGGAACGGTCGACCAGGCGTGTCGCGACGTAGGAAGCGACCCTGCGCTGCTGCGGCGAGCCGTGCTGGTCGATGGCCGAGGCGAGAGGGTCACCTCCGCCCTGTTCGCGGCGACAGCGGGTGAGCTGGCGCAGCGGCTGCACGAGGTCGACGAGATCGTCCTTCGGCTGGATCGTCGGTCTTGGCGGGTCGCCGGTGAGGTCCTGGCCGGGATGAAGTAGGATCAGGTCCTGATACGGAAGGTGAAGTATGTTCGGAGGAAGAGTCGGCGGGCCTGAGTTGATCATCATCCTCGTCGTCCTATTGCTCCTCTTTGGGGCCCGCAAGTTGCCAGACCTCGCTCGTTCACTGGGCGCCTCCGCCAAGGAGTTCCGCCGAGGCCTCGATCAGGGTGCGTCGGAAAAGCCTGAGGACGAATCTGGCGAAGAGGAATAGCGAACCCTGATCTCAGGGACACAGGGGCACTCCTGAACCCTGGGCTCAGGAGTGCGCTGAGCGTATCTACGAGCCCTGGGTTCAAAGGTTTTGGGTGGGGAGCAGGACTCGAGCCGCCCATCCGACCGGATCGATGAGTTCGGCCAGACTCGGCAGGTTCGCCGGCTGCTCCCAAAGCGTCGTCAACGCGTCTTCGCTCCAGCGGCGAGCGACTTCGTTGCAGAAACTCGCCGTACCGATCTCCTGGTTTGGCCGCACGTCGACACCAAGCAGTGTGGTGAGGACCTGTTCTCCCTGGGCGGGCTCGGATCGGCGGCGATTCAGCGCCTCCCGCATCCGGGCGAGGTCCGGCAACAGCCTGGCCGCCGTCCCATCCATCAGGTACTCGGCGTAGCCGTCGACGATCGCGACGAACGCTTGGAGTGCCTCGAGGTCGGGCTGCTGTTCCGGAGTGGTGAGGAGACCGGAAAATCCGCCGGATTCGCCGACGAGTTCCTCGAACCGCTCGGGGTCCTGGAAGCTCTGGAGACGCCCTGTGAGTGCCTCGGGGTCGAGTTGTAGGCCGTCGAGATACCGCTCGACGAGTTCGAGGAAATGAGGCCGCATCCACGGTCTCGAGAAGAGAGCGGCATGGATGATCTCGCGCAGAGCAACCCACAGTCGCACCTGCCGGCGGTCGAGACCATTCTCGGTGGCAAACGCTTCCACGTTGGGGACGATGAGCGACATGTCCGTCGGCTCCACGCTCGGGAGGCCGACGTCGAAATGACCGAGTGTCCTATGGCTGAGAAAACCGATCATGATGCCCATCTGCAGACCCAGCAGTGCCGGACCGAGTGGGGCGAGAGCGCCGGACATGGGTCCCTCCGCGAACTTCGGGGCGATCGGCTCGACGAGATACCGAAAGCTCATCAGATGCGAATCCGCCCAGCCACGTCGGTCCGTTGGGATCACGTCGGAGACAGCTCCCGGATCCAGGGGGGTCTCTGCGGCGATCTGCAGTTGGGCGAGACGGCTCAGATCCTGGTATTCCTCGGCCATCCACGGCTCGATCGGTTCCCTGCCGCCCGCGAGATGACCGGTGAGCTCGGCCGCCAGTTTCCAGTTCACCGGACCCGGCTGGTTGAACAGGTCGAACAGTTGTGAGAAGAGGTCTTCGTTCATGGCTGGTCCGGTGGCCGTTGACCGAGTACCGCGTCGAGTTCGATCGGGTTCCCGTCGCGTAGCAGCGAAAGCGTGACCGTCTGTCCGGCCCTGTGTGTACGGAGCAGGGCGATGAGGTCGCGGACACCTATGACGCTGATGCCGTCGATGGCGGTGATGATGTCTCCGACTTCGGCCCCGGTGTCCTGGATGCCCGTGTCTCCTTCGAACGAGAGGATACGGGCACCTTCGGGGACCTGGGCTCCTCCGATGTTCTCGAATGCCGGCTCCACCTGCACGCCGATGAACGCGTGGCGTACGACGCCGTCACGGATGAGATCGTTCGCGACGCCCTGCACGATGCTGACCGGCACCGCGAAGCCGAGACCTTCCGCGCCGACGTCACTGAGGCCGATGGCGGTCGTGATACCGATCAGCCTGCCGTTTGCGTCGAGAAGAGCGCCGCCGCTGGACCCGCGGGTGATCGGAGCATCCGTCTGGAGGAGGCCGAAGAGTCTCTCGCTCGCGGTGACTTCCAGCTCGCGATTGAAGGCGGAGATGATGCCTGAGGTCACCGACGGCCCTCCGTAGAGGCCGAGCGGGTTGCCGATGGCGATTGCGAGATCACCGATCTGATAGCTGGACGGGTTCGCCAGTTGCAGCGGAGTGAGATCGGACGCATCGATCGAGATCACCGCCAGGTCGGTCACCGGGTCCGCTCCGACGACGGTGGCCTGGTAGATACGGCCGTCGGAGAGCACGATTCTCACGAAACCGGCGCCCTCCACCACGTGGTTGTTGGTCAGGATGAGTCCGTTGGCCGTGTATACGACCCCTGAGCCGCTTGCGGAGGCGCGATCGGTGAGGCCGTTGCCGTCCCCGACCTCGACCGTGACGATCGAGGGAATCGCTTTGGCGGCGATGGTTGCGACGGCCGTTGAAGGTGAGGATGCCTGGGCCGGCGCGACCGAGGGGAGTGTCGTCGAGGTAGATGCCGTGAACGTCTCATGAGAGGGAAGGGCGTCGATTGCGAAGAGGGCCCCCACGGCGAGCGCCGCTCCGAGGATCCCGCCGATGAGCGCCGCCGGAAGGACCCCGCGCCCGCGCGCGACAGCAGTCCGGGCCGGCTGCTCCGGCGGTAGGGGCGGTCGTGGCGGAGCAACCCTCGGATCATCGTCTCGCGGGACGGTACGATCACTCATAGGAGTCTGATTGTATGACCGGAGAATGCGTACGAGTGCGGGTCCTGCCCGACCCGATCGACTACGGCGAGCTGATGGCCTTTGTCTCTTCGCCCGCGGCCGGAGCTTCGGTCCTGTTCGTCGGCACCGTTCGGGACCATTCCGAGGGGAAGACGGGCGTCACGCATCTCGAATACGAAGCGTACGCCGAACGGGTCGAGGATGCGATCAGGACGATCGTCGAGGAGGCCGCGGACCGCTGGGATGTGCTCGGAGTCGCCGTCGATCACCGCACGGGTGTCGTCGATCTCATGGAGGCGTCGGTGGCGGTCGTCGTTTCCTCGGCTCACCGAGATCAGGCATTCGAGGCTGCCCGATACATCATCGACGAGCTGAAGATCCGGGCTCCGATCTGGAAGAAGGAGTTCTGGGAGGGCGGGGCGGAGTGGGCGCGCGGATCCTGAGTGGCGACAGGAGACCGGTCGCCGAGGGGCGAGCCGTGCGAGCCGGTATGCTCCTCACCCGATGAATGTACTGCTCCTCGGCAAAGGCGGCCGTGAACACGCCATCGGTTGGAAGCTGTCGCAGAGTCCTCGCCTGCGCCGACTGATCTCGCTTCCCGGAAACCCGGGTCTCGCTCAGCTCGGTGACGTCAAGACCGGCGTCGACCCTTCTGATCCCGCGGGAGTGACGGCCTTTGCCCGATCGGCGAACATCGACCTCGTCGTCATCGGGCCGGAAGCGCCGCTGGCCGCGGGGGTCGCCGACGCACTCAGAACGGCCGGCGTCGCGGTGTTCGGTCCAGATCGTGCCGCCGCCCGACTGGAGACATCGAAGTCGTTCGCGAAGGGAATCATGAGCAGGGCCGGCGTACCGACCGGATCCTCCGCGACGTTCTACGACACCCGGAGCGCGTTGGCACATCTCGAGGGAATCGGTGAGCCGTTCGTCGTGAAGGCAGACGGCCTGGCAGCCGGAAAGGGTGTCCTTGTGACCGAAGACATCGGCGAAGCCCGGCAGTGGGTCCGAGCCTGTTTCGACGGACGTTTTGGTGATGCCGGCTCAACCGTCGTGATCGAGGAGTACCTGCCGGGCGAGGAGATCAGCGTGTTCGGGCTCACCGATGGCACCGGTGTGATCGGGTTGCGTCCCGCCCGCGACTACAAGCGTCTCCACGAAGGCGGCATCGGTCCGAACACCGGCGGGATGGGCTCGTTCACTCCTGTCGAAGGATTCGACGACGCTTGGGTGCACGGCATCGCCGAGAGCATCATCCGCCCGGTCCTCGGGACCCTGTCGGAAGATGGTATCGGCTATGTCGGATTCATCTACGCAGGGCTGGTTCTGACCCCCGAGGGGCCGAAGGTACTCGAGTTCAACTGCCGGTTGGGAGATCCGGAGACTCAGGCCATCCTGCCGACGCTCGACAGCGACCTGCTCGAACTCATCGGCGCGTGCATCGACGGCAACACCGGCGACGTCGCACCGCGCTGGAGCGACCTGGCCGCCGTCAACGTCGTTCTGGCGGCCGCCGGGTATCCCGAAGCTCCTGTCGGCGGCGACGAGATCACCGGCCTCGATTCCGAGCAGGACGGCACGCTCGTCTTTCACGCCGGGACGCGTGACGACGATGGCGTACTGGTGACCGCCGGGGGCCGGGTACTGAGCGTGATCGGACTCGGACCAGACGTGGCGTCGGCCCGTGCTCGAGCGTACGATCGGGTCGCGACGATCGGTTTTGCCGGTCGTCAGTATCGAAAGGACATTGCCGGATGAGAAGCGTTTCCGTACTCATGGGGTCCGAGAAGGATCTTCCGGTGATGGAGAAAGCCGCCGAAACTCTCGAACGTTTCGAAGTTCCGTACGACCTGCTGGTGATGTCCGCGCACAAGAGCCTCGATCGGGTGCTCGCACATGCCGATCAGGCGCGAGCCGGCGGTGTCGGGGTGATCATCGCCGGGGCCGGCAAGGCGGCGCATCTCGCCGGGGTGGTGGCAGCGCGAACGACCCTCCCGGTCGTCGGTGTTCCGCTGAGCGCCTCACTCGACGGACTCGACGCACTGCTGGCGACCGTGCAGATGCCGACCGGAGTGCCGGTGGCGACGGTGGGCATCGACGGCGCAGCCAACGCCGCGCTCCTCGCGGTAGCCATCCTGGCACTCGACGATCCCGCACTCACGGAACGCCTCGCGTCCTACCGTGAGGCCCTGGCTTCGGGGTCCTTCAAGGAGATTCACGTCCAGTAGCAGCGGTCACGGACTCGTTCTTCTACAATCGCCCCGTGCTGGCGCTCAAACACGTGGCCTCCGGCAAAGTTCGCGAGATCTATGAAGTCGACGAAGAGCGGTTGCTCTTCGTCGCCACCGATCGCATCTCCGCCTACGATGTCGTGCTTCCCGACACGATTCCCGACAAGGGGCGGGTGCTCACCGGCCTGTCCTTGCACTGGTTCGACTTCCTCGAGACACCCAACCACTTCCTGACCACGGACCTGGGCGGAATCGGTCTCTCCGATGACGAAGCGGCGGAACTCACCGGCAGGGCAATGATCGTTCGCCGCGCCGACGTGATCCCGATGGAGTGCGTGGTGCGCGGGTACCTGTACGGGAGCTCTTGGCGCGAGTATCGGGCCGGGGGAGGGCCGACCACCGAGCATCTTCCCGCCGGCCTGCAGATGGCCCAGCAACTTCCGGAGCCGCTGTTCACGCCCGCGACGAAGGCCGAGAGCGGACATGACGAGAACCTCACCGTTGCGGGTGCGAGGGAGCTGGTCGGCGACGAGGTCTACGAACGACTCCGCAGTGTCGCCATCGACCTGTACCGGCGCGCCGCAGTCGCGGCGGCCGAGAAGGGCGTGCTGCTCGCGGACACCAAGTTCGAGTTCGGCTTCGTCGGAGACGAACTGTTGCTCGTCGACGAAGTCCTGACCCCCGACTCGTCCCGCTACTGGCCGGCCGACAAGTACGAGATCGGAGCCGTGATGCCTTCGTACGACAAGCAGTACGTGCGCGACTGGCTCGACTCGACGGGCTGGGATCGCACTCCGCCTGCCCCGGCGATGCCCGACGACGTCAAGGCTGCCACTCGGTCTCGTTACATCGAAGCCTTCGAGCTGCTTACGGGGACTGCTTTCGACAGGTATCTGCGATGAAGGCCATCGTGAGGATCCGCAGGCGTGAGAGCATCGCCGATCCTGAGGGCAGCACCATTCGCCGTGCGCTCGGCGACCTTGGATTCACTGATGTGCAAGCCGTCCGTGTCAACCGGACGATCGAACTGGACCTGCAGGGCCTGGATCGAGAGGAGGCCATCTCCCAAGCGCGGGAAATGTGCGATCGACTTCTCGTCAATCCGGTCATGGAAGACTTCGACATCGAGATCGTGACTTGAACGTCGGCATCGTTGTCTTCCCCGGCACGAATTGCGAGCACGATGTTGCCTACGCGTTCGGACTGCTCGGAGCACAGACCGAGTTCGTATGGCATCGAGAGACGACCCTGGACGGCTTCGACGGTGTCGTACTGCCCGGCGGTTTCGCCCACGGCGACTATCTGCGCGCCGGTGCGATCGCACGGTTCTCGCCGGTGATGGACGCCGTGGCAGACGCCGCTCACTCCGGTGTGCCCGTCCTGGGGATCTGCAACGGTTTCCAGATGCTCTGTGAGGCGGGACTGCTTCCCGGGGCGCTGATCGCCAACCGCGATCTACGGTTTATCTGCCGTCCCGTTCACCTGCGGGTCGAGGCGACAGACTCGGTGCTCACCAGAGCGGCCAAGCCCGGGCAGGTGCTGCACATACCGCTGAACTCCTACGAAGGGAGCTACGTCCCCGGTGAAGAGGCTCCCAGGACCGTCCTGCGCTACTGCGGTCCGGACGGAACGATCGGTGAGGCTTCCAATCCCAACGGTTCGTTCGATTCCATCGCAGGAATCACCAATGCCGCAGGCAACGTCGCCGGACTCATGCCGCACCCCGAGCGGGCCTTCGAAGATTTCATGTTGTCCACAGACGGCCGAGTGCTCTTCGAATCATTCCTGAGCCTCGCGGAGGCGGTCCATGACTGACCTGCACCGGCGTCTCGGTATGACCGACGGGGAGTTCGACCGGGTCATCGAGATCCTCGGACGGCCGCCGAACGATCCCGAACTCGCCATGTACTCGGTGATGTGGTCGGAGCACTGCTCGTACAAATCCTCGCGGCTCCATCTGAAGGACCTGCCGACCGAGGCCCCCTGGGTGGTGGTCGGACCCGGTGAGAACGCGGGAGTGGTCGACATCGGAGACGGCTGGCTGGCGGCGTTGCGGATCGAGAGCCACAACCATCCGTCCTTCGTCGAGCCGTATCAGGGGGCCGCCACCGGCGTGGGGGGGATCCTGCGCGACATCTTCACGATGGGTGCCCGGCCCGTGGGGCTTTGGAACCAGATTCGATTCGGTGAGTTGGACGATCCTCACGCTCGCTATCTGCTCGGTGGTGTGGTTGCAGGCATCGCCGGGTATGGGAACGCGGTCGGTGTGCCCACATTGGGCGGGGAAGTCGAGTTCGACGACAGCTACCGGGGAAACCCGCTGGTCAACGTGATGTGTCTCGGCATCCTACGCGAGGAGCAGCTCGTGCTCGGGACCGCAGGCCCTCCAGGATCGATTGCGGTTCTGCTCGGAGCGGCAACCGGTCGCGACGGGATCGGCGGAGCGTCGGTGCTTGCATCCACCGGTTTCGACGAGCAGGCGGCGGCGAAGCGGCCCGCGGTGCAGGTCGGCGATCCGTACGAGGAGAAGAAACTCATCGAGGCCTGCCTCGAACTGTATGCACGAGGTCTTGTCGTCGGGGTACAGGATCTTGGTGCCGCAGGACTCAGTTGTGCGGCGAGCGAGCCTGCCGCCAGGGCGGAGGCGGGCATGGATCTCGATCTCGACGCCGTCCATCTTCGCGAACCCGGGCTGACCGCCTCCGAGTTGCTCATGTCCGAATCACAGGAACGCATGATGGCCTTCGTGTCGCCGGACAACGTCGATGCGGTGCTTGCCGTCGCCCAACGGTGGGAGATCGACGCTGCCGTGGTCGGGTCGGTGCGTGCAGGCAACCGACTGCGCGTCCTGCATCACGGGCGCACCGTCGCCGACATTCCCGCTTCGAGCCTGTCCGATGACGCACCGCTGCTCGATCGTCCGGTCGCGAGACCGGATTGGCTGACCGATCTGTGGGCACATGAGGATCAGGGATCCGACATGCCGCTCGATGCGTGCCTCGTCGAGATGATGGGCCACCCTTCCCTCGGAGACCCATCGTGGATCTACGAGCAGTTCGATCACATGCTCTTTCTCAACACGGTCGTCGGGCCCGGACTCGACGGTTCGCTCATCCGTGTCCGGGGAACCTCGAAGGGCCTCGCGGTCTCGACCGACGGCAACGGCCTGACCTGCCATCTCGACCCCAGGCGCGGCGCTGCCCGACTGGTCTGGGAGAGTGCGCTCAACGTCGCGGTGCTTGGCGCCCGACCGATGGCGATCGTCGATAACCTCAACTTCGGCAACCCCGAGAACCCGGGCGTGATGTGGCAGTTCACGGAGACGCTTGCCGGTCTTTCGGAGGCGTGTGCGGCGCTGGATACGCCGATCGTCGGTGGCAACGTGTCGTTCTACAACGAGACCGACGGGGTGGACATCTTTCCTACGCCGATCGTCGGCATGCTCGGACTCGCCGATCCGATGCCCCGGGTGCGTGCGAGAGGCATCGAGCCCGGAATGTCGATCTTCGTGTTTGGTCCGCCCCAGAGTGAGAGCGTCGCCGGGACGGCGTTTCAGAAGATCGTCCTTGGCACACATGGCGGCCGTCCGATCCCGCCCGACGTGGAAGCCGGCCGGCGATCGATCGAGACGGCGATCCGAATTGCTCATACGGTCGACGGGGCGATCCTCCATGACGTGGCACGCGGTGGCGTCCTCGTCACGCTCGCAGAGCTGCTCATCCCCACCGGGTTCGGGGCCGCCGTGGCCACGCCGTCCTATCCCGAGGCGTTTGGCGAGGACCCGCACCGTTTCGTGTGTCTCGTACCGGAGCGAGGCGCCCACGACGTGGAGCGCATCGCCGAAGACATCGGATGTCCTTTCGAGGCGTGGGGAGTCACCTCTGCCTCGGATCGTCTGCAGTTCGACGACGGATCGCATGCACCTCTCGACCGGTTGCGTGATGCCTGGACGGGCGCCATCGCAGGAAGGATGACGGGGGGGACCCATGGGTAGTCCGTTCGATCGGCTCGGGGAGGCCTGCGGTGTCTTCGGTGCGTTCGCGCCGGGATCCCGCGTCGCCAACCTCATCTATTTCGGGCTGTTCGCACTACAGCATCGCGGACAGGAAAGCGCCGGCATCGCGGTTGGCGACGGGGAAGAACTGACCGCGTACAAGAACATGGGGCTCGTCGCGACGGTATTCGACGAGAGCAAGCTCGCCGGCTTGCAGGGCACGATCGGCATCGGGCACACGCGATACTCGACGACCGGTTCGAGCACCTGGGACAACGCACAGCCTTCGTATCGGGGGCTCGGTGATCGCAGCATCGCGCTCGCACACAACGGCAATCTCATCAACACGGTCGAACTCGCTCTCCGGCTGGGGTCTGCGCCGGGTTCGACCGATTCGGAGCTGATGACGGAAGCCATCGCGCAGAAGATCCTCGGGGACCCGGGACTGCCACTCGCCGATGCGATCGCCCAAGCGATGCCGGAGTTCGAGGGTGCCTACACGCTCGTGGTGATGGACGAGAACACCATCGCTGCGGCGCGGGACCCCCACGGGTTCCGCCCACTCTCGCTCGGCCGGCTGCCGACCGGCGGCCACGTCGTCGCATCCGAGACCGCTGCGCTCGACATCGTCGGTGCCGACTTCGTGCGCGACGTCGAGCCAGGGGAGATCATCGTTCTCACCGATGACGGAATCGAGTCGCGCTTTCCCATGGATCCCGCCGACTCGCGCCTGTGCGTATTCGAGTACGTGTACTTCGCCCGTCCGGACAGCGTCGTCGCCGGTCAAAACGTGCACGGTGCCCGGGTGGCGATGGGGATCCGGCTGGCCGAAGAGAGCCCCGTAGAGGCCGACGTCGTCGTGCCGATCCCGGAATCCGGCATCCCTGCTGCACAGGGGTTTGCCGCGGCATCCGGGACTCCATACCGGGATGGACTCGTGAAGAACAGGTATGTGGGACGCACGTTCATCGAACCGGAGCAGATCGTGCGCGACCGGGGAATCCGGATGAAGCTCAACCCGATTCGTGAGACGCTGGATGGCAACCGGGTGATTCTCGTCGACGACTCGATCGTTCGTGGGTCCACGACACGCAGACTCGTCGAGTTGGTGCGCGGTGCCGGAGCGACGGAGGTGCATCTGCGGGTCTCCTCACCGCCGTACCGGTGGCCGTGCTACTACGGGATGGACACGTCGGATCGTTCGAGCCTGCTCGCCGCGGAACGGTCCGAAGAAGAAATCGCCGACTTCCTCGAGGTCGACTCGCTCGGATACCTGAGCCTCGACGGTCTCCTCGTTTCCCTGCCGCGTGCCAATCAGTCGTTTTGCACGGCGTGTCTGTCCGGCGACTATCCGACCGCGATAGGAAACCACAAGTTCGTTCGGGAGGAGACGTGAGCTCATACGCCGATGCCGGCGTAGACGTGACGGCCGGCGATCGTTTCGCCACGACGATCGCAGAGTGTGTCCGCGCCACGTGGGGAGCCAACGTCGTCGGCAGGTTCGGGAGCTTCGCCGCCGGTGTGACGATTCCTCCAGGGTACGAGGAGCCGGTCATCATGATGACGACCGACGGTGTCGGCACGAAGGCCGAACTCGCCCGGATGCTGGGGACGTTCGACGGGATCGGTGCAGACCTCGTCGCCATGTGTGTCGACGACCTCGCAGCGCTCGGGGCGGCTCCGATCGGTTTCACCGACTACCTGGCCGTCGGTGCGCTCGACCCCGCGCGCGACGAGACGATCGTCGCATCGATCGCGGCAGCCTGTCGCGAGGCCGGGTGCGCCCTGTTGGGCGGTGAGACGGCCATTCATCCCGGTGTTCTGGAGCCTGCACAATTCGATGTGGCGGGAGCGGCGATCGGTGTGGTCGAGCGGTCGGCGATCCCCGATCCTGCATCTGTTGCCGTCGGGGATCTGGTCATCGGCGTGGCGAGCCCCAACGTGCGATCGAACGGGTTCTCCCTGGTGCGCTCCATCTTCGACGCAGAGGATCTCGCATCGCCTGTTCCTGGAACGAATCGGACGGTGGGTGACGTGCTCCTGGAGCCGTCGGTGCTCTATGCGCCGGCCGTCCTCGCCGTTGCCGGCCAGGTCGACGTGCACGGGTTCGTCCACGTGACCGGTGGGGGCATCCCGGGCAACGTTCCCCGGGCGCTCCCCGAAGGCCTCGGTGCGACGATCGACACGACCGCTTGGGTAGCCCCTGCCATCTTCGATCTGATCGCACGGCGCGGAGGAGTGGAGCCGACCGAGATGCTCCGCACGTTCAACATGGGAGTCGGGTTCGTGCTCATCGTCGATCCGGCCCGGAGTGAAGACGTCATCGACGTGTTGGCAGACCACGACCGGTCTGCCTGCGTCATCGGGGAGATCGTGCCGGGCTCGGAGATCGCCTTGGTGTAGGTCGTAGGTCGTGTCACGTCTCGAGGGCGAGATCCTCGACGATCTGCGCGTGGTGCAACCGGTCGAACACCTCAGGGGAGGCCTTGATCTTCGCCGAGCGGCTTCCCGCGCCAAAGATGGCCCAGTCGAGATCCATGATCCGGGCGTCGACGAAGAGCGGCATCGTCTCGGGCAGCGCGAACGGTGTCACGCCTCCGATCAGCATTCCCGTCAGCTCTTTCGTCGTCTCGGCGGGGGCGAAGCTGAGTTTCTTCACGCCGAGCAACTCTCGGACCTTGTGGTTGACGTCGAGCCGGGTCGTGGCGAGAACGACACAGGCGGCGTGTACTCCCGCCGGCTTGCGAGATGCGACAACGATGGTGTTGGCGGCCTTCTCGGGCGGGTAGCCATAGTGGGCGCAGAAGGCGGCGGTGTCGGCGAGGTCTGGGTCGCAGTCGATCATCTCGTAGTCCGTGCCGAGTCCGTCGAGGTGAGCGATGACGGATTGAACGATCGGGTCCAGCATGGCCACATCGTACCTGGCAAGTCTTCGGTCGTCGGTTCTTCCATCCGTTCTTGCGTGAGCCGGCTGCCCATAGCGGGGGCGGCCTCACGCAAGAAGGGTATCGACACCCCGAACGTCACCGGCCAAGGCACTAATGCCGGAAGTGCCTCCGTCCGGTGAACATCAGCACGATTCCGCGTTCGTTGGCCGCATCGATCACTTCCTGGTCGTTCACCGAGCCGCCCGTCTCCACGATCGCGACGACCCCTGCGTTCACCAGCACGTCGAGACCGTCCCGAAACGGGATGAGGGCCTCGCTGGCGGCGACGGCATCCGAGAGCCGATCGCCGGCCTGATCGACCGCGCGCTCGGCAGCTCCGACGCGGCTCTGATCGCCGACGCCGATGCCGACGGCTGCATCGTCCTGCACGATCACGATGCTGTTCGACTTGCAGTGCGCTCCGACCGTCCAGGCGAGCCGAAGCCGACCGATCTGCTCGGGGGTGGGTTCGGCCACCGAGACCGTTCTCCACTCTCCGATCTCCTGGCGGTCCGCGTCCTGGACGAGTGCTCCACCACCGATCATTCTCACGTCGAGCACCGGTTGCCCAGGGAGGCGGGCGACCAGGACGCGCAGGTTCTTCTTCTTGGCCAGGATCGCTGCGGCTTCGTCGGTGATGGCCGGGCAGATGACGACTTCGAGGAACATCTTGGCCATCTCCGATGCCGTGACGGCATCGAGGGCCTCGTTGACCGCCACGACGCCGCCGAACGCCGAGAGCGGATCGCAGTCTCTTGCAGCGACGAACGCCTCGCGGACGGAGGGACGTTGAGCGACACCGCACGGGTTCAGATGTTTGACGACCACACATCCTGGATGGTCGATCCGGTTGACCAGGCGCCACGTCGACTCTGCGTCGGCGTAGTTGTTGAACGACAGGTCCTTGCCTTGGAGCTGGTGCGCGTCGAAGATCCAGCCTTCTGCTCCCGCCCGTCGGTACAGCGCTGCCTGCTGGTGGGGGTTCTCACCGTACCGAAGGGCCTTCACCCGGTCGAGGGCGATGAGCAGGTGGTCGCCCATGCCCTCTCCGTTCAACCATGCGTGAATGAGTGAATCGTACCTGCCGGTGTGGGCGAACGCCTCCGTGGCCAGGCGGCGCCGCTCGGCAGGCGTGGTGCCGCCTCGGGCCAAGGAGTCGATGATGAACTCGTAGTCGGACGGGTCTGTGACGACCGCGACGCGGCCGTGGTTCTTCGCCGCGGCGCGGATCATCGCCGGTCCCCCGATGTCGATGTTCTCGATGATCTCGTCCTCGCCCTTGCCGGATGCCACAGTGTCGGCGAACGGATACAGGTTGGCGACGAGCAGGTCGATCGGCACGATGTCGGCGTTTTCGAGGTCGCGCAGGTGATCGGGGTTGTCTGTGTCTGCGAGCAGAGCCCCATGGATCTTCGGATGCAGTGTCTTGACTCGCCCATCGAGCATCTCCGGCGATCCGGTCAGATCAGAGACCGCCATGGCGGGAACGCCGAGTTCGGTCAGCGCCTTTCGGGTGCCTCCCGAGGCGACGACCTGCACCCCCGCCGCGGCAAGGGCAGGGCCCAGCCGGTCGAGACCCGTTTTGTCCGAGACCGAGATCAGGGCTCTGCGGATGGGGTTGCGTTCCGTCATGACCAAGCCACCTCGTTGTTGCTGACAGTGATATGTCCGGCGGCCAGCGCGTCAACGACCGCCGGATAGAGCTCGTGCTCCTGGACCTGGATTCTCGCGTGGAGGCTCGCCACGTCGTCTCCGGGCAGGACCGGCACGGTGCGCTGGGCGATGATCGGACCCGCGTCGACGTCCTCGACGACGAAATGGACGGTCACACCCGTCGTTTCGACTCCCGCCGCAAGTGCCGTTTCCACCGCATGGGCGCCAGGAAACGCCGGGAGCAGTGAAGGGTGGATGTTGACGATGCGGCCAGGAAAGCGGCTGATCGCGATCGGCGCCAGGACCCGCATGAACCCGGCGAGGACCACCCACTCACAGCCGTACTCGTCGATGACATCGCACACCGCAGCCGTGAACGACCGCCGGTTCGGGTAGTCGTTCCAAGGGATCAGCACCGTCGGGACGCCGTGCTCGTCGGCCCATCGGAGCCCCTTCGCCTCTCGATCAGCGATGACGACCGCGACATCGTATGCGCTGGTGCGCCGGTCTTCCAGGAGTCTGTGCAGGTTCGATCCGCTGCCTGAGATCAGCACGGCGATGGGCACGGACGGCGCGGACGGCACGGACGGCAGCTTAGTGCTCCGGCGCGGAAGCCCGGCCACGCGCTGTCGGGCGGCATACGGGTGGGGTTGATGTTGTGTGAGGTGTTTGAGGAGGGGGTGAGGCTACGCCGGTGGCCTGCCTCACCGTTGTGTCGTGGCGGCCTGGCACGGCTCTGGATCGGGTGTACGGCCTCGTGCCGAAGTCCGGCAGGATCCTCGGGAAGGCTCCCCGACGTGGTGCGCCATGATGTCAGAAGACCAATGGCATGATCGCGGCACGTGGATCCGACGATCCGGTCACAGGGTCGATTACCCTGCGATCCATGGCCGGATTCCTCACCCTCGCAGATACCGACGCCGTCAGGACTCTCACGATGTCGAACCCGGGACGCAAGAACGCCATCCCGCCAACTTCGTGGAGGCGGCTCGCGGATGCCTTCGAGGCGTTCGAAGCCTCCGATCGGCGTGTGCTGGTCCTGAAGGGCGCGCATGGAGAATTCTGTGCGGGTGCCGACATGAACAAGCCGACGTTGGACACAACACCGAGCGCCGCAGACAATGCCGCGCGCATGCGTGTCATCAGCAGAGCGGCGACCGCCCTCCACCGGATCACCAAGCCGACGATCGCGGCGGTCGACGGTGTCGCGGTGGGGGCGGGCATGAACATGGCGATCGCGTGCGACATCGTCATAGCCACGGAACGGGCACGGTTCTCGGAGATCTTCGTCAAGCGTGGCCTGACGTTGGATTTCGGTGGAACATGGCTGCTGCCACGCCTCGTGGGTCTGGTACGAGCTCACGAACTCGCGCTGACCGGGCGCATCGTGCACGCGCGTGAGGCGCTCGAGATCGGACTCGTGACCTCCGTAGTGGCGGTCGAACAGCTCGATGAGGCGGTCGATGAACTCGCCACCGAGCTGGCCAAGGGTGCGCCGTTGGCGCAGGCGTTCATCAAGCGGGCGCTCGACCGGTCGTCGTCGATGACCTTCGAGCAAGCCCTCGCGTTCGAGGAGCACGCTCAGGCGATCCTGCTGGGATCCGAAGATCTCGAAGAGGGCGCGGCCGCCTTCATCGGCAAACGCGAGCCGCGTTTCCGAGGTCGCTGAGGAGCGTCGCTCGACGCGACGATGGTGTCTCGTGCCATGTTTGGACACGTTGGGGAGGTTCGAGCCTCATCGCTTCCGAACGGCACCGAGCGAGCGCCCGCTCGGTCGGGTACGATGGTTGTGATGCAGTTGATCCGGTCCACGCTCGACCCCGGGTCCGTCGAGTTCTCGGCCTACCGCGCCGCGATGCTCGAAGCGACCGAGATGGTCGCCGCCGAGCATCGCAAGGTCCTCACCATCGGTGGAGAGCGGCACATCGAACGGCACCGAGCCAGAGGCAAGCTGCTGGTGCGTGAGCGGATCGATCGGCTCATCGACCCCGACACTCCCTTCCTCGAGCTGATGCCGCTTGCCGGGTGGGGCACCAACGACCCTCTCGGCGCATCCAGCGTGGCGGGTATCGGGATCGTCTCCGGTGTCGAGACCCTCATCACCGGTTCCGATCTGACGGTGAAGGGAGGGACGGCCACCGCCACCGGCATCCACAAGGCTCTCCGGGCCCAAGAGATCGCGCTGCGCAACCGGTTGCCGTATCTGCAGATGGTCGAATCCGGCGGGGCGGCGCTCGACCAGCAGGCAGAGGTCTTCGTTCCCGGCGGCGCCACGTTCAAGAACTACACGCGGCTGTCGGCAGCCGGCATCCCCGTCGTCTCGCTCGTCTTCGGACCCTCTACCGCGGGAGGCGCCTATCAGCCGGGCATGAGTGACTACGTGGTGATGGTGAAGAACCAGGCGGAGGTCTACCTGGGCGGTCCACCACTGGTCAAGATGGCGATCGACGAAGATGCCGACCCCGAGGCCCTCGGTGGGGCAGAGATGCATTCGCGCACCTCAGGGCTCTCGGACTACCTGGCGGTCGACGAGATGGACGCCCTCCGGATCGGACGCGACATCATGGCGCACCTCAACTGGCGGAAGCTCGGACCCGGTCCATCCCTGCCGCCGGACCCACCCGTGTACGACAGCGACGAACTCCTGGGCATCGTTCCCGATGACCTCCGCGTCCCGTTCGACGTGCGTGAGATCCTCGCGCGCATCCTCGACGGGAGTCGTCTCGAGGAGTTCAAACCGCTCTACGGAGCACAGCTCGTCGCCGGCTGGGGATCGATCTGGGGATACCCGATCGGCATTCTCGCCAACAACGGAATCCTCTTCTCCCAGGAATCCCAGAAGGGAACCCAGTTCATCCAGCTATGCAACCAGATCGACACGCCGATCGTGTTCCTACAGAACATCACCGGGTTCATGGTCGGGACCACGTACGAACAGGGCGGCATCATCAAGCACGGCTCGCAGCTCATCAACGCCGTCTCCAACAGCGCCGTACCCCATTTCACCCTGATGGTCGGCGCCTCGTACGGGGCGGGGAACTACGCGATGGCGGGAAGGGCGTACGATCCACGGTTCGTGTTCACGTGGCCGTCGCATCGGATCGGCGTAATGGGTGGAAAGCAGCTCGCAGGTGTCCTCGACATCGTCGCCCGCTCTTCGGCCGCCTCCAAGGGCGAGGAGGTCGATGAGGAGAACCTGGAGCAGCGCAAGCAGTTCCTCGAGATGAAGATGGACCACGAGTCGCAGGCCCTGTACGCAACCGGCAGGGTCTGGGACGACGGCATCGTCGACCCGCGTGCATCGAGGACGGTGCTCGGGATCGCCATCTCCGCGGCCCACAATCAGGTCGTCGAGGGAGTCAAGGGGGGCTGGGGAGTGTTCCGGATGTGACGATGCGCACTCTCCTCATCGCCAATCGGGGCGAGATCGTCGCCCGCATCGCTCGCACGGCACGGCGGCTGGGAATCATCCCGGTCGGCGTCTACTCCGACCCGGATCGGGACTCGCCGGCGCTGACCCACCTCGATGCCGCCGTCCATCTGGCCGGCGCCACCGCAGCGGACACTTATCTCGATGGTCCCGCTCTCATCGACGCGGCGCGCCGCCTCGGCGCAGACGCCATCCACTCCGGATTCGGATTCCTCGCCGAGAATGCCGGTTTCGCCTCCTCCGTGCTCGATGCCGGGCTCATCTGGGTGGGCCCATCCCCGCAATCGATCGCCGCCATGGGCGACAAGCTCGAGGCCATCAGGCGCGCCGCGGCCGTGGGCGTCCCGGTGCTGCCTTCGATTCGCCTCGATGACGCCCTCGATCTCACTCGGGTGAGCACGGAGATCGGTTTCCCGGCCCTTGTGAAGGCGGCGGCGGGCGGCGGGGGCAAGGGCATGCGACGCGTCGAGCGTGTCGAGGAGCTCGAAGCAGCGATCGCCGCCGCCGGTGGTGAGGCACTGAGGAACTTCGGCGACGGCACCCTCTACCTGGAACGGCTTGTCAGCCCCGCACGACACGTGGAGGTTCAGGTCTTCGGCGACCGTCACGGTGACGTCATCCACCTCTTCGAGCGGGAGTGCTCCATTCAGCGACGCCACCAGAAGATCATCGAGGAGGCACCGGCCCCCGGCTTGGGTGGCGCACTGCGCGATTCCCTCCTCACCGCCGCCGTGTCCTTGGCCGAATCCCTCGACTACGAGAATGCGGGAACCGTGGAGTTCGTCGTCGGCGAAGACGACTTCGCGTTCATCGAGATGAACACGAGGCTTCAGGTGGAGCATCCCGTCACCGAGGAGATCACCGGCCTCGACCTGGTGGAATGGCAGCTGCGCGTAGCCCGCGGCGAACCGCTCCCCGCCACTCAGGACGAGGTGCATCACCGTGGACACGCCATCGAGGCCCGCCTCTACGCAGAGGATCCCGCCACCGGGTGGGCGCCCGGCACGGGTCGCATGGTCCGGTACCGGCGCGGGCCCGGCCTCGCCCGGTACGAGGAGTCGCTGCGCTCCGGCATGGTGATCTCTCCGTACTACGACCCGATGATCGCCAAGGTGATCACACACTGCGCCACACGATCCGACGCCGCTGCGGTTCTCGCCTCGGAGCTGGAGGCCATGCACCTCCACGGTCCCGTCACCAACCGTGACTTTCTCGTCGCCACGCTGCGCCATCCCGCCTTCCTCGAAGGGTTCACGACCACCGACTTCATCGGGGACCACCCCGGTCTGCTCGATGCCGGGCCCGAAGACGCCACCCGCACGATCCATCGTGCCGCCGCCCTCTGGGCCCGCACCCTGGGCAACCGTGACAGTGACCGGCACTGGGGTCTCGCCCCGGCCCACTGGCGCAACGTCCCGGCAGAGCGACCTTTCGTCGTCCTCGACGGACACCGGGTCGAGTACGTCGTGCATGAGAACCGCGTCGTCGTGGCGATCGACGGTGCTCGAGATCACGAGGCCACGATCCACGACGACGGCGCCACCGTCGTCGAGATCGACGGCGTGGCCACGCCATGTGAGGTTCATCTCGAAGGGGGGAACCTCTGGGTGAACTCGCCCCGGGGTCAGTCGCTCTTCGTCGAACAACCTCGCTTCGAGGCGCACGACCCGACGATCGTCGCCGGGGGACCGATGGCCCCGATCCCGGGAACGGTCACGGCGGTCCTCGTGTCGGCGGGGGATGAGGTCGACGAACACAGCGATCTGGTGATCATCGAGGCCATGAAGATGGAGCATCGCATCCGTGCTCGCGGTCCTGCAGTGGTGGTCGAGGTACTGGTCGCTCCCGGCGATCAGGTCGACGCGGGGGCGGTCCTGGTCCATCTCGAGGAGAGGGAGTGAGCGTGCGACCCGTCCGCATCGCAAACATCTCCGGCATGTTCGGCGATCGCCCTTCCGCTGCGCTCGAAATGCTGGAGGGAGGCGATGTCGACGTCCTCTCCGGCGACTGGCTGGCGGAGCTGACGATGCTGATCATGGCCCGGACGCGAATGCGGCGGCCCGATGGAGGCTACGGTCGCACCTTCGTCGCCCAGATGGAGCAGATCATGGGCATCGTGCTCGACCGCGATGTGAAGGTGGTGGTGAACGCGGGCGGTCTCGACCCTCTCGGCTGCGCAGAAGCCGTCCGAGAGGTCGGCAACCGTCTCGGGCTCGCTCCCACGGTGGCTGCGATCACCGGCGACGACCTCTCCGGCCGCCTCGGGGATCTCGTCGCCGCAGGGGCACCGTTCATCAACCTCGACACCGGAGAACCGCTCGACGACAAAGCGGACAGGATCCTCACCGCCAACGCCTATCTCGGAGGCTGGGGGATCGCGTCGGCACTCGGCAGTGGCGCAGACATCGTGGTGACCGGCAGGGTCACCGACGCCTCGCTCGCCGTCGGCCCCGCGGCGTGGTGGCACGAATGGGCGAGGGACGATTGGGATGCACTGGCGGGGGCAGTCGTGGCCGGCCACGTGATCGAGTGCTCGATGCAGGCAACCGGTGGCAACTTCTCGTTCTTCGGTGAGGTGTCCGGTCTCGAATATCCCGGCTTCCCGTGGGTGGAGATCGCGGCAGACGGGTCGAGCGTGGTCGGCATTCATGAGGGTGCCGGCGGCGAGGTGTCGATCCCGACGGTGACATCGCAACTTCTCTACGAGATCGGGAGTCCCGAGTACGACAACGCAGACGTCACCGCCCGTTTCGACTCCATCGAGATCGAGGAGATCGCTCCGAACCGCGTCAGACTCTCCGGGATCAAGGGACAACCGCCGCCACGGACCCTCAAGGTGGCCGCTGCCTACGCCGGCGGTTTCCGCAACACGATGATGATCGGTCTCACAGGTCTCGACGCGAAAGCCAAGGCAGACCTGTTCTGCCGCCAGTTCTGGCGAGCGTGCCCGTGGGATCCTGAGGACTATGAGGAGGTGCGCACCACGCTCATCGGCCGAGGTGAACGGGATCCATCGTCGAACGCTGCCGCCGTCTCCTACCTGGAGATCGCGGTGCGCGACCCGGACGAGGAGAAGGTGGGTCGCTCTTGGGCGGATACGATGGTGCATATCGCGCTCGGCTCGATCCCCGGTCTGTTCGGCGTGTGGCCGCCTCGGAAGGCCTCTCCCTACGCCGTCTACTGGCCGACCCTGATCGATCGAGAAGCGGTGACCGACGTTGTCCATCTCGGTGAGAGATCCTTCGCGGTGCCTGAGACCGATCCCGGCGAGCCGTTCACCGTGACCCTGGAGGAGCCCCGGATTCTCTCTCCGCCGTCGGGCTCCCTGGTACGGGTTCCCCTGGGACGAGTCGTCGGGGCTCGGTCCGGCGACAAGGGTGGCAGTGCCAACCTCGGAGTGTTCACTCGAACCGACGACGGTTACCCCTGGCTCACGGCCTTCCTCACCGTCGACCGTCTCATCGATCTGCTCCCCGACCTTGCCGAATACGAGATCGACAGGTACGAGCTGCCTCGCCTGCGAGCCGTCAACTTCGTCGTTCACGGCATCCTCGACGAAGGCGTCAGCTCCTCCCTGCGCTTCGACGCACAGGCGAAGGGCCTCGGCGAGTACCTCCGGGCCAAGTGGATCGAGGTGCCCGCGGCCCTGACGGTGCTGCAAGATCGTGATAGGACCGACCAGTCCGGTCGGTGACCAAGGACCAAGTCAGGAGATTCCATGCCATTCACCGAAGATCACCACCACTTCCGCCGGGTCGTCCGGGAGTTCGTCGAGAAGGAGATCAATCCCAATGTCGAAGGCTGGGAGGCGGAGGGGATGATGCCCCTCCACGACGTCTTCACAACGATGGGCGACCTCGGATTCCTCGGCCTCGAATACGACCCGGAGTACGGCGGTCAAGGCGCAGATCATCTCTTCACCGTCGTTCTGTCCGAAGAGTTCGGTCGAGCGGACCACGGCAGTATCGGGATGGCGCTCGGGGTGCAGGTCGCGATGGCGACACCCTCCCTGCACCGTTACGGATCTCCCGAACTGAAGCAGCGGTACCTGGCCCCGGCTCTCCGCGGCGAGATGGTGGCGGCAATCGCGGTCACCGAGCCGGATGCAGGTTCCGATGTGGCCGCCATCCGCACCAGGGCGGAGCGTTTCGGTGACGAGTGGGTGATCAACGGGTCCAAGATGTTCATCACCAATTCGCTTCAGGCGGACTGGCTCTGCCTTCTCGCCCGCACGTCCGATGAATCCGGGTACCAGGGGATGAGTCAGATCATCGTTCCCACCGTCATCGAGGGTGTCGAGGTTTCGCGCAAGCTGGACAAGCTCGGGATGCGTGCCTCCGATACGGCTCTGATCACCTTCAACGACGCCAGGGTCCCCGTCGACCACACGCTTGGCGCCGAGGGGATGGGATTCCAGCAGCAGATGGCGCAGTTCGTCGAGGAGCGAATGTGGGCCGCCTATTCGTCGGTCGGCTCCATGGAGCGCGCTCTTGCCCGCACCTCCGAGTACATCAGGCAGCGACACGTGTTCGGAAAGCCGCTGAGTCGCAACCACTACGTGACGTACAAGCTTGCGGAGTTGGCCGTCGAAGTGGACCTGCTCAAGTACTACAACTACGCCTGTGCCGAGGCCTTCGCCCGAGGCGACGACACGACGCGGTTTGCCACCATTGCCAAGCACAAGTCGGGCAGGCTGATCAGGGAGGTCGCCGACTGGTGCCTTCAGTTCCATGGAGGGACCGGGTACATGGAAGAGACCTGGACCACTCGTTTCCTGCGCGACTCCCGTCTCGGCGGTATCGGCGGGGGAGCGGACGAGGTGATGCTCGACATCCTCTCCCGTATCGATGGCTTTGCCGGGTGACCTGATGCCACCGAACGACCTCAGAGCACGGCGAGAAGACGAGATCGCTCGCGGCGCGCTGAAACTCTTCCTGGACAAGGGATTCCACGCCACTTCGGTTCGCGAGATCGCAGCGGCTTCCAACCTCTCGATGGGAGGTCTCTACGAATACATCGGGTCGAAAGGCGATGTTCTGTGGCTCGTCTACCGTCACCTCCTCACAGGCCTCGACGCTGCGGTCTCGTCTTCGGCCTCGGGTGAAGATCTGGAGGCGACGCTCGCCGCACTCATCGCGGCGACGACCGAACACGCCGCCGAGGTGCAGCTCATGTACAGGGAGGCGGGTGCTCTCGACCCGGCGGATCGGGAGCGGCTCGCCGTCTCCGAGCGGGAACAGGCAGGTCGGCTGGCCGCCATGGTCGAGGAGGGGATCGCATCGGGATACCTGGCCGAGAACGACCCGGAACTCGTCGCCCACCTCCTCATGTTCCTCACCGCGTTCTATCCGCTCCGACGCTGGCTGCTGCGACATCGGGCCGACCTCGATGCCGGCACCGTCGCCCGATCCGTGGCCCGCATCGTCGTGCATGGCCTGCGTGCCCGCACTGATGCGGACCCTTCCTGACCGGCCGGAGCACGGTCGTTGCCGGTCTCCGACGGGGCGCGGCCGATCATGTCGGCGCTGGCGCCAGTTCGATGTGCAACGTCGGCGCGCGAGCGCCCCGATTCGCGGCGAGAGCAAGATCCATCACAGTTTGCCCCGGGTCTCGGTGAGATCGCGAAACTTGCCACGACGCGCGGCTCCAAGAGTGATCGAGATGACGTGGACGAGAAGCATCCACGGCAGAGGCTCACCGTGGTCGGCGCGCCTGCACGGGCAACCCTCTGGGATGACTGCAAGTGGTTAGTGTTCCGCGAGGCCGCGACGAGGAGGTTCTGAGTGATCGATTATGAGGTGTCCGACGGTGTTGCGACGGTCATGATCGATGACCCCGAGCGACGGAACCCGTTGTCGAATGAGGCGGTCCGGGAGCTGAAGGAAACCATCATCCGGGCAGGGAACGATGCCGACGTGCGGGTGCTCGTGATCACGGGCGCCGGAGAGAGAGCCTTCTCCGCCGGCGGCGACCTCGCGGGCGGTTTTGTGGAGTCGCCGGTGGCGGGGCATGCCTCCCGTGGCGAGTTGGCCGACCTGTTGCGGGCGATGACAACCCTTCCCAAGCCCATCGTGGGCCGTGTGAACGGGGTGGCTCTCGGCGGCGGTTTCGGTGTCGCCGCCGCGTGCGACATCACGATCGTCGTCGACGACGTGAAGCTGGGAACACCTGAGATAGGCCTCGGATTGTGGCCCATGATGATCTCTGCGGTGCTGTTCCCGCTCGTGCCGCGCAAGCGTCTCTTGCACATGATGATGACGGGACAGCTCATTTCGGGGAAACAAGCCGTAGAACTCGGGATCGCGACCTTCAGCGTGCCCAGAGAGCAGCTCGATGCGGTGGTCGATACCACCGTCGCGAAGCTCAAAGAGATGCCTTCTGGCGCGCTCGCACTTGGAAAACGGGCGTTCTACGTGACGGCGTCGATGGATCCGGACACCGCGCTCGACAATCTGCACATCGGGCTCACCGCCGTGTCGTTCACGGACGATGCCGCCGAGGGGGTGGCCGCGTTTCTGGAGCGCCGCGACCCGACCTGGACGGGCCGGTAGCGGTGCCAAGCACTGAGTGCGGGTGCCGAGTACGGAGAGCGAAGTGAGCCGGGGAGGCCGCTGAGGAACGCATGCCGCGGGTGACGCCTCCGTGCAGTCTCCCGACCGTGTGCTGCGAGCCGATGACGAAGAGCCGGCCGGCGAAGTTTCCCCGACATGGCTCCAAGACGGTTGCTATCGTCGCCGCATCCTTGCTGGGAGGGGAAGAGTTTGCTCGAGGTCGCCAACTTGGAGGTCGTCTATCACGATGTGATCCTGGTGTTGCGCGGCATCTCATTCACGGTTCCCGAAGGCCGGATCGTTGCGCTCCTGGGGGCGAACGGCGCCGGCAAGACGACCGTCCTGCGAGCCATATCCGGGTTGCTCGACGTGTACGACGGCGACATCACGAAGGGCGAGATCACAGTCGATGGTGCGCCGATCCATCGCGCGGAGGCTGCGGACATCGTGCGTAGAGGTGTGACACAGGTAATGGAGGGCCGCCGCATCTTTGCAGAATTCACGGTCGAAGAGAACCTGCGTGTCGGAGGGCACACGTCGCGCGGCAGCCTCGAAGATCGCCTGGAACGCGTCTTCGGCTTGTTCCCGCTGCTGAAGGCTCGTCGCAAACTCATTGCCGGATACCTCTCCGGTGGAGAGCAGCAGCTGCTGGCGATGGGAAGGGCCCTGATCACCGACCCGAAGTATCTTCTGCTCGACGAACCGAGCCTCGGTTTGGCTCCACTCCTCGTCCAGCAGGTCCGGGACCTCATCGTCGAGATCAACCGCCAAGGGACGGGGATTCTGCTGGTGGAGCAGAACGCGGCGATGGCGCTGTCGATCGCGGGTCATGGCTACATCATGGAGACGGGGAAGATCGTGATGGACAAGCCCGCGTCCGAGCTGATGCAAGACCAGGACGTCCAGGAGTTCTACCTCGGTCTTCACGGACCTGGAGGAGAGCACAAGTCGTTCCGCGACGTCAAGCACTACAAGCGGAGAAAGCGGTGGCTGTCATGACCGACCGTCTCCTCGAGGTCACGGACCTGCATCTCGGCTTTGCCGGAATCAGGGCGCTCGACGGTGTCGGGTTCTCCGTCGAGACCGGCGAGCTGTTCGCCATCATCGGTCCGAACGGAGCCGGCAAAACCTCCATCTTCAACTGTCTCAACGGGGTGTACCGGCCACAGGAGGGGTCCATACGGCTGCAAGGTACGGAGTTGATCGGCAAGCGACCGCACCGCATCGCAGGCCTCGGAGTCGCCCGCACGTTCCAGAACATCGAGTTGTTCGAGAACCTCACGGTCCTCGAGAACATCCTGCTCGGAAGGCATCTCCACGTGCGTTACGGGACTCTGTCGGCGATGGTGTGGTTCGGAAGGGCACAACGCCAGGAGGATCTGCATCGCGAGCGTGCCGAAGAGATCATCGACTTCCTCGAGATCGAAGCGTACCGCAAGAGCCTCGTCCGAGTGCTCCCCTACGGTGTGCAGAAGCGTGTCGAACTCGGGCGCGCCCTCGCCATGGACCCCAGCTTGCTGCTTCTCGACGAGCCTGCCGCCGGGATGAACCTCGAAGAGACCGAAGACATGGCCCGTTTCATCCTCGATATCAAGGAGCAGTTGGGGATCGCGATGATCCTCGTCGAGCACGACATGGGTCTCGTGATGGACATTGCAGACCGCATCATGGTCCTCGACTTCGGGAAGAAGATCGCCGAGGGAACGGCGGCCGAAGTGCAGAGCGATCGCGAGGTGATCAGGGCGTACCTCGGTGAGGAATTCGAGCGGGGCGATCTGAAGTCGGCCGACGTGCGTCTGACCGGAGGTGGAATGTGACGGCCAGTATCCCCGAGGTGCTGCGCGAGGTCGCCGGCGCCGTCCCGAACAAGGTGGCACTGCGGGAAAAGGAGTTCGGGATCTGGCAGGAGACGACGTATGCCGGCTACTGGGATCTGGTTTCCACGGTCGGCATGGCGCTGTGGGCGCTTGGGGTGCGTTCCGGTGACAAGGTCGCGATCCACTCCGAGAACCGTATCGCGTGGGTCGTCACCGATCTCGCCGCGCAAGGCATTCAGGCGGTGTCGGTCGGCCTGTATCCGACGAATCCTGCTCCTGAGGTGGAGTACCTCCTGGGTCATTCCGAAGCCAAGGTGCTGGTCGCAGAGGATCAGGAACAGGTGGACAAGGCGCTCGAGGTGAGAGCCGGACTCCCGAACCTCGAACGGATCGTCTATGTCGATCCCAAAGGCGTGAGCACGTATCGCGATCCGATCCTCCTGTCGTGGGAGGACTTCCTGGCAATGGGGCACAAGCAGCGCGAGGAGACGCCGGCGCTCTTCGACGAACTGGTCGACGGCATCGACTCGCGTACCACCGCGACGATCGTGTACACGTCAGGCACCACGGGACCGCCCAAAGGGGCGATGCTGTCGCACAAGAATCTGCTCTGGACTGCCGGACAGGCGAAACAGATCATCTCGGGTGACCGGCCCGAAAAGGACGCAGAGTTCCTCTCCTACTTGCCGTTGTGCCATGTCTTCGGGCGCCTCTACGACATTCTCGGGGCGCTCTCGATGCGGGCGACGGTCAACTTCGCCGAATCGATCGACACGCTCGTGAGCGACCTGGCAGAGGTCCAGCCAACCTACTTCCCGGCACCGCCGCGTATCTGGGAGAAGATGAAGGCAGCCACCGAGATCAGGATGGCGGACGCGAGTTTCCTCAAGCGGATCCTGTACGGAATGTTCATGAAGGCAGGACTTCGCAACGTCGATCGCGTCATGGAGAAAGGCTCCCGGGGAATCGTCGGCACGTTGACACAGGGTCTCGGATGGTTGTTCGTGTTTCGAGCTCTTCGCAAGAAGCTGGGGATGGGCAAGTGCCGACAGGCGATCAGTGGAGCTGCGCCGATCGCGCCGGAGCTGCTGCAGTTCTTCATGGCACTCGGAGTACCGATCTTCGAGGGGTGGGGGATGACCGAGACGACGGCATTGGGCACCGTCAACCCTGCGGACGATGTGAAACTCGGCACGATCGGGAAGGCGCTCGACGGGATCGAACTCAAACTGGGTGACGACGGCGAGATCCTCATCCGTCACGAAGGGATCTTTCAGGGCTACTTCAAGAACCCCGAGGCGACCGCAGCCGCGTTGGCGGACGGATGGCTCCACACGGGGGATGTCGGAGAGTGGGTTGGTGACCACATGCGGATCATCGACCGCAAGAAAGACATCATCATCACCGCCGGTGGCAAGAACATCTCTCCGTCGGAGATCGAGCAGAAGCTCAAGGTCTCGCCGTATATCAAAGAAGCGATGGTGATCGGCGACAAGCGCAAGTTCATCAGCGCCCTCATCGGCATCGAGTTCGACACGGTCGCCAACTGGGCTCAGCGCAAGGGCATCACCTTCACGACGTATCGGGACCTGTCGGAGAAACCGGAGGTGATCAAGTTGATCCGAAGGGAAGTCGATCGCGTGAACGCCGATTTCGCACGGGTCGAGCAGATCAAGAAGTTCCACCTGATCCCCAAAGAGCTCGACCACGATCAGGGTGAGCTGACCGCGACGCTGAAGGTCAAACGCAAGGTGGTCGAGGGTCTGTTCGAGGACCTGATCGAGGAGATGTACGCGTGACCCAGTTCCTGCAAGCAACCGTGGCGGGGCTCTCCCTCGCCTCGATCTACGCGCTGCTCGCGCTCGGGTTCGTCATCATCTTCAAGTCCACCCAGGTGCTCAGCTTCGCACAGCCCGCCCTGATGATCTTTGGTGCGTACTTCGTCTCCTACCTCGCGGTCACCGTGGGCATCGATTTCTGGCTGGCACTGGCGATCGGCATCCTGCTCACCGCGTTGCTCGGAGCCGTGATCGAGCGAGTCACATTGCGACCTCTCGTCGGCAAACCGCTCTTTACGCTCGCGATTCTGACCATCGGCCTCGATATCGCGATCCGCGTCGTGGTCGACGATCTCATCGGAGTGAACCTGCGTGGTGTCGGCGACCCGTGGGGCTTCAGCAGCATACGGGCGGGTGGCGTGGTGATCGAGACGCGGGTGATCGCCATGTTTGTCGCTGCCGTGATCGTCGCGGTCGCGCTGCTCGCTTTCTTCAAGTACTCCAGGGTCGGCCTGGCCATGCGCGCGACGGCCGCCGATCAAGAGGTGGCTCTCGCCCAGGGAATCAACGTGCATCAGATCTTTGCGCTGGCCTGGATACTCGGGGGCGCGCTCGCCGCCCTTGCGGGCATGTTCGCCGCCTCGGGCGCGGCCGGACTGAGCCAGAGCAACTGGATCGTTGCACTGAAGGCACTCCCCGCGATCGTTGTCGGAGGCCTCGACTCGATCCACGGGGCTATCGTCGGGGCGCTCATCATCGGGTTGGCCGAGGGATACAGCGCCACCTACCAGGCCCAGTACATGCCGTGGCTGGGAAGCAACTTCAGCCAGGTGATTCCGTATCTCGTGATGCTCATCGTGCTGCTGATCAAACCGTACGGGCTGTTCGGCACCGAGGAGGTGGAACGGGTGTGAGAGGACGACCGAACCTCCACAGCTCCTATCGATCCGATCGGGCGATCTTGCCGACCTCCACGCAGAGAGTCGCTCTCGCCGCCGGCGTGGGTGTGGTCCTCGTCCTCCCGTTCCTCGGTCTCTCCCGGACGTGGCTGATCCTTCTGGCGACCACCTTCGTCGCGTCGATCGGTGCGATCGGGCTCAACCTGGTGACCGGCTACGCGGGACAGATCTCGCTCGGCCATTCGTTCTTTCTCGGTATCGGAGCGTACGTCGGCGCCGCGCTCTCGGGCGATCCGAGCGCAAACGTGATCGGGTTCGGTCTCGGCATGCTCATCTGGCTGCCTGCGGCCGGTCTCGTGGCAGCCGCGATAGGCGCGCTGGTCGCCCCGATGGCACTGCGCGTCAAGGGCCTCTACCTCGCACTCCTCACCCTGGGACTCGTCTTTCTCGGCGAGCACATTTTCAGGAACTGGGACTCGCTGACCGGGGGTACCGGGATCGGCCGCAAACCGGCAGTGCTGCAACTGCTCGGGTGGCGGTTCGACAAACCGGGATCGATCGGTGGGATCCTGCTCTCGCGAGAGCAGCAGATCTACTTCTTCACGTTCGTCCTGTTCGTCGTGATGGCCTTCGCGGCGAAGAACCTCGCCCGGTCCAGGGTTGGCAGGGCGTTCTCGGCCATTCGGGATCGCGACATCGCCGCGGAAATCATGGGAGTGGACCTGACCAAGTACAAGGTGCTTGCGTTCGCGGTCTCCTCCTTCTACGCGGGGATTGCCGGATCGCTCTACTTCACGGTGACAGGCTTTGTCGAGCCGGCGAGTTTCAATCTGCTCCTGGCTATCCTGTTCATCGCAATGGTGGTCATCGGGGGAGTGTCCTCGATCGCAGGCTCGATCATGGGCGCTGCGTTCGTAACGCTGCTGCCCCAGATCATCGATTCTGCATCAGGCTGGCTTCCGTTCATCGGTGACGGCGCAGGAGGCGTGCTCAGCCCGGCGCAGCTGGAACGGATACTCTTTGGAGGGTTGATCGTGTTCTTCCTGATCTTTGAGCCGCTCGGTATGTACGGCATATGGATCAGGGTCCGCAACTACTGGAAAACATGGCCGTTCTCATACTGAAGGGCCCGACGACAAGGGAGGAGAGCCAATGAAACGATGGACCAAGCCGGTGATTGTGATCGCAGTGTTTGCGCTCATCGCGGTGGCGTGTGCACAGGGCGAGACTGCCACCACGACGACGGCCGCGCCGGCCACGACGGCGGCGCCGGCCACGACGGCGGCGCCGGCCACGACGGCGGCGCCGGCCACGACGGCGGCGCCGGAGCCTGCAGTGAAGTTCGATATTGGTGTGACCGCGGAGCCGTGTGAGGGTGGCAATCCCGATCGCGGCTGCATCTATCTGGGCATCATCGACGACGAAACGGGCCCGTTCGCGGCAACCGCACCGGCGCTGGTCGGTGGGCAGAAGGCCTTCTGGGCGACGGTCAACGCGACCGGTGGAATTGCCGGCGCTTTTGACGTCACGATTCCCGATGATCTCGTGAAGGACGGCCAGTACAAGCCGGACGTCACGGTCCAGAAGTACACGCAGATCGCCGACTCGATCGCTGCACTCGCCATGCTCCTCGGGACACCGCAGGGCATTGCCACGCTCGATTCGATGAAGGCCGACAACACGATTGCCGCGCCGATGACGTGGTGGTCGGGCTGGGGCTTCGACAGTACCGACTACGGACTCGTCCTCGAGTTCGGGACGAACTACTGCTTCGAGGCCATGAATGCCGTGGACTGGGCTATCCAGGCGGTTCCCGCTGCCGGCCGTTCGACGGTCGCCAGCGTGGGCATCGTCAAGTTCCCGGGCGACTACGGTGACGACTATGCAGCGGGCGTAGCCAAGGCTGCAGAGGCGGATGGCCTGAAGGTGGCATGGCAACAAGTGATCATCCCGGCGTCCGCGGGCGGAGATCCGACCCAGGCGGAAGCAGTCGCCAAGATCGCTGCCGATCCGGTCGATGTCGTGTTTGTCGTCTCCGGACCGAGCGAACTCGCGGCGGTCGTCGGCGGTGCGGCTCAAGTGCTTGGAGAGAAGGTGCCGATCTTCATCGGTGCGTCTCCAACATGGAACCCGGGTCTGCTCAAGACGGCTGCAAGTGCCGCATTCGAATTGGGGATCTACTACCAGTCCGCACCCTTCGGACCGTGGGGGTATGACTCGGTCGGCCATGAGAAGATGCGCACGGCACTCGGTGACGTGCCGGGCAACTTCTTCTTCGTGGCAGGTTGGGCATCCCAGTATGCGCTCAAGGCAGCATTCGAAGCTGCCTATGCGGCCGGCGATCTGACCAAGGCGGGGATCTACGCAGCGGCGCAGAACCTCACCGACGTCGATTACGAAGGCATGATGCCGGCTCGTTCGTTCGCGGGCGCGCCGAATGACGTGTTCCCCCGTGGATCGTTGATGTCGGGCGTTGACACGTCTGCGGTGGACGGTGTCAGCGTGCTCAAGGACTTCTTCACGGGTCCGACCGCAGCCAAATACGACTTCACCGAACCCTGCGCGAAGCCGTAAGGCAGAACGCACGATCGAGGGGCGGCCCTGTTGGGCCGCCCCTCCGCCGTTTGTTGCTTTCCCGGCCTGCGCGACCGGAGCCCTCGGCGCCGATACGCGGTTCCCCGTGTGTTCCGCCGTTCCTCTCTTCGCTCACGCACCGCTCGGTTACCGTCGCCGCCGGCGACGGGTGGTCGCAGTGCTACGGACGGGGGAGGGGTACCAACCCGGCGAGCAACGCCTTGAGAGCGTCGCCGATGAGGAACGGGAAGACGCCCAATGCGAGGGCGCGGCCGAGGCCGACTCCGAGAGCGTACGCGAGCCATGCGATACCGAAGACGTAAATGGCGGCAGTTCCGGCGAGCGCTGCCGGAATACCGAAGAGGCGCCCCGGTTGCCCCGTCCGCAGCCTGCCTACGAGCGCCGCCGCAGCGATGAATCCGACCAGATACCCGAGTGTGGGACCTGTGACGTATGACCAGCCGCCCTGCCCACCTTGGAAGACCGGCAATCCGACCGCTCCTGCCGCGACGTAGAGTGCCTGACTCGCCGCTCCTGCCCGGGAGCCGAGGGCCAGTCCGGCGAGCAACACGGCGAATGTTTGACCCGTAATCGGCACCGGCGTGAACCAGAGAGGGATCCGCAGTTGTGCGAGAACGGCGGTGAGCGCGGCGAAGGCGACAACGAGTGCCACCGTCAGCGCTCGACTTCGTGGCAGGATGCGGGAAGATACGAGGGTCGACAAGGTACGGCTCCAGGGTTCGTGACGGCTCATCGGACCCTGTGAGTGGAGCGGAGGTTACGAACGATGCGACTGCGGGCGGCGCTGGCGGCAATCGTGGTCATCGCTGCCGCGTGCTCACCGACGGAAGTCACCACGACTGCAACCTCGTCGACTCTCCGGCCGTCGGCCACGACAACGACGACCGTGCCCACTCTCCAGACCGGTGTGGGGGTCGGCGACGGCACGATTCACCTCGCCGCCTTCCTGCCGCTGAGCGGTTCCCTTGCCGGGATTGGGCAATCGATCCTCGAAGGGCACCGGGCGTACTGGCGGTATGTGAACGATGACCTGGGCGGTGTCGCCGGACGATTCACCGTCGCACTCGATGAGGTCGACACCGCGTACGACCCGGCGCCCGCCACCGCCGAGCTCGCTGCACGAGAAGACTCGATCCTCGGGATCTCCGCCATGCTCGGCAGCCCCGTCACGCGGGCGCTCTTGGACGCGAACTCGACGATGCCGATCATGGTCGGGTCCCAGGCCGTCCCGTGGGCCAAGCACGGCAACGCTGTGTACAACCTCGCCGTGCCCACGTATCGGGACCAGGTCACCGTCCTCTGGGATCTCGCGATCGACGCGGCCGGTGACGCGTCCGATGTGGGGTTCGTTGCAGCAGCCGGCCTCTATGGCGACGACTGTCTCGCAGGCACGGTCACGCAGCCAAAGATCATTTCCCGCTATCCGGCCGGAACGACCGACTTCGAGGGCGTCGTCAGAGATGTCGACCGTGCGAAGGTGCTGGTGGCGTGTGTCACGAGCGCAGAGCTGGTTCGCATCATCGCGACCGGCAACCTGCTCGGGTTCACGCCTCCCATCTACGCGACGGGCCCGTCGTATGACCGGGCGGTCCTCGATGCGCTCGAGGCGGTTCCTGAGGATCTCTGGGTCGCCGGCGGACCACCGGCCTACGAGGACGACACGCCGGGAATGCAGTTGTTCCGTACGGTGACCGATGGACTCGACGACATAAACACCTGGACGTTCGTCGGATACGCGCAGGCCGCGACGTTCCACCTGCTGCTCGAACAGGCCATCGACGACGGCACATTGACCAGGTCCGGTGTATTGGCGGCACGCGGCCGTGTCGGCGATGTCGACTTTGGGTACGGATGGGGTCCGGCCGGCTTCGATGACGATGGGATCCTCCCGCACGTGCCCGTCACGGTCTCGGTCCCCGATCCGGACGCGGCCTTCGGTCTTCGCGCGATCGACCAGTAGGTTCATCGAGCCCGACGCCGACCGGCTTTGGCTCCAGGTCCGGCAGGGTTCTGCCGATAGGCAGGCATGCAGGCTGTCATCCTCGCTCTCGTACTGGCGCTGGCCACGCCCAGCTTCAGCCCTGCGATCACCGAGAGACCTGCGAGGGCCCGCGTCGACGCCGTCACCCAGCAACTCGGTATCGTTGTCGGCCGCCTCGAGATTCCGGCGATCGACCTCGACGAGGTGATGCGCGAAGGTGTCGACCTGTCGGTCATCGACCGTGGCGTGGCGCACTGGTCCGGTACCGCGGATCCCGGCGGTGCGGGAAACATCGTGCTCGCCGGCCACCGAACGATCCACTCGGCGCCGTTCCTCGATCTGGACAAGCTCGAGCCCGGAGACGAGATCTACGTCACCGGGATAGGAGGGCGCATTGCCACCTACCGGGTCGTCGAGACGCTGATCGTCACGCCGGCCGACATGTGGATCGTCGATCCGACCGACACACCGATGTTGACGATGTTCGCCTGTCACCCGAAAGGGTCCGCTCGTCAGCGCATCGTCGTGCGAGCCGAACTGGTCGACGCTCCTGTGGTGCAGTTTCCCTGAGACGGAACTTCGTACTTCGTAGTTGACGTGGCGTCTCCTTGCCGGGAGAGCTTCGGTGACCGGCGACCGGCGACCGACTGCTGAGTGCCGACTGGCAGTACTATTCCCCTCCCATGACCGACTATCCACAACAGAGAGCACCACGGTGGCCGTACGTCGCCGTCGGTGTGCTCATGGCTCTGCTGATCCTGGCGGTCGTCGCCTGGAGTGTGTCGTTGCCCTACGTCGCGTGGTCGCCGGGACCCGTGCCCGAGGTCGTCAGCCTCATCACGGTGGAAGGTGCCCAGACGTATCCGGTGCGAGGCAACCTGTACATGCTCACCGTGTCCCAGCAGGACATCAACGCGTACGAACTGCTCGCCGCGTGGGCGGATCCGACGGTCGATGTGCTCGATCGCACCGCGGTTCGACCGGTCGGTCAGTCACCGGAGGAATACCAGCGGGTCGCGCAGCGTGACATGCTCGAGTCCAAGAACACGGCAATCCTCGTGGCGCTCGACCGTCTCGGCTATGACGTCACCTACACAGGGGATGGCGTCGAGGTGGCGACGATCCTGAAGGGAACTCCTGCCGACGGCGCCCTCGAACTCGGTGATGTGATCACGGCAATCAACGGCAAACCGGTCGAACTCGCCAGAGACGCCGTGGCACTGATCACCGCACACGCGATCGGCGACACGATCACGCTCACCGTCGAACGCGGCGATCAGACGATCGACGTACCGATCACACTCGTGGAGCACACACAGGAGAAAGGCCGACCGATGGTCGGGTTTGGGGCCGTGACCCACAACCTGACCTACGACTTCCCGATACAGGTCGACATCGACTCGACCAATATCGGCGGGCCTTCTGCGGGAATGATGTACACGTTGGCAGTCATAGATGTGCTGACCCCCGACGACATCACGAAAGGGCATCGGATCGCCGGAACAGGGACGATCGCGTCCGACGGGAGCGTCGGCCCGATCGGCGGGATACGCCAGAAAGTCGAGGGTGCAGAGGCCGCCGGGGCGGAGTACATCCTCGTTCCGAAGGCCAACTATGAAGAGGCGCTGACGGCGCACGTGACGGGGGTCCAAATCATCCCGGTGCAGACCATCGACGACGCGCTCGAGTTCCTGTCGAGCCTCCCGAACGCCTAAAGCTCAGATCCGGAGATCGGGCGCAGTATCGTTGACATCATGGCTGGTTCTCTGCGCCCGGAAGATGTCGCTGCCAAGTCATTCAAGTCTGGCTGGCGGGGCTACGACACCGGTGCGGTCGACGCGTTCCTCCGTGAGGTCTTTGCGACTCTGACCTCTCTCCAGAGCGAAAACGAGCAGTTTCGTGACCGGCTCCGGAAACTTGGCGATCGTGACCTTCACGCGGAGTTCGACCAGGTGTCCGCCGAGGTCGGCGAGCTGCTCCAGAGTGCCAGAGAAACCGCCGAGGGGATGCGATTCAGAGCTTCGGTCGACGCGGAGCAGATCGTCGGCGAGGCTCGCGACGACGCGGTCAGGGTCCGCCAGGACGCATGGAACGAAGGCACGGCGCTGCTCGAAGCCGGCCAAGAGGAGGCCAACGCACTCATCGACAGGGCCAAGCGTGACTCCCTTGCGATCATCAGCGATGCCGAGCGCGACGCTCACCGGATTGCCACCAGGGCACGCAAAGATGCCGACGAAGCGATCCGAAGGGCCAAGCTGCAAGCCGACCAACTCATCGTCGACGCCCGTTCGCGCCGTGAGGAGCTGGTCCGCCAAGGCGAAGCCGAGATGGCAGCGGCCCAGGAGAGGGTTGCCGTCCTGATGCAGCGTCGAGACGAGCTGCTCACAGAGATCGAATCGGTGCAGTCCAAGATCAACGAACTGCGCGCCGAGCTCGAGGAACGGCGGGCCGAGATCGGAAAGGCCCGGGCCGCGGGTACCTCCAGTGTGAAGGTGCTGCCGGGCCCTGTCGCTGTCGGAGACGGAGAAACGTCACGGACTCCCGACGTCCGGCACGGAGATGGGAAAACATCACGGACTTCCGAGGACTGGCACGAAAGTGAGGACACGGTCCGCATCGTTCGACCGCCGAAGCGCCTGAAAACACCGACTGGAGAGATCGATGCCGAGGCGATGGCCGCGGAGGTGCGGAGACTTCGCCGAGCACCCGAACCGAAACAGCCGGCACCGACCGTCGAGACCCTCGAGAGTGTCGAGAGCGAGCCGACTCCTGAAGTAGCGGCGGCACGGGAGACGCTCGAGGCCACGCCGGTCGGCGATGACGCCACCGGCATGCCGAGCGGGATCGACGAGTTGTTCGCCAGCCTGCGCTCGGAGCCGGAGACCGCACCCAAGGCCGACCGGGGGCGCCAAGAGGCCCTTGTCCGTCAGGGGTCTTCCACGCAACCGGAGCCGACGGCACCCCTGGTTCTCGCCACCGATCCGTTCGAGTTGCGCGACCGTCTCCTCTTGCCCATCACGAACAAGACCCTTCGGACGTTGAAGCGGGGCCTCACGGAAGCGCAGAACATCGCCCTCGACGAGCTGCGGATTCAAGAGACCGAGTGGAAGCCGGACGTCGATTCGCTCGAGGCCAGGGTTGCCGACGACCTCGAGGAACTGCTGCGCCGCGGCGTGTCGGCAGGGTGGTCCGGCGCCGAACGGTTGCTCGAGCGCGAGTTCGAACAAGGCGACGTGCAGATCGAGAGCTCGGCAGGGCACGACTTCGCGACAGCGATCGTGGATGCTGTTCGCAACGCCCTCGACATGGCCGGCGAGGGGCCGCGCCGCCGCGCCGCCGCGATCTCCAGGGTCTACCGCGCCTGGCGCGTCGATGAGGCCGAACGACAAGTCCGATCGCTCGCCATCGGCGCCTATCACGATGGGCTGCTCGGAGCGTTCGAGCAGGCCGGAGTGCAGCGAGTGCAATGGGTGGTGGCCGGCCGGGGATGTGTGACGTGCAGGGCAAATGCCGAGGCAGGTCCTGTCGAGCCGGGAGAAGCGTTCGCATCGGACATGAAGCGTCCACCGGCACACGAGTCATGTGAATGCACTCTCTTTCCGGTGTGATCTGTTCTCCCGTTAGAGTGGAAGACACATGATTCAGCGAGACCCCGCCACGCGCCGGAATCGGCGAGGCTTCACCTTCCTCATCTTCGTCGCGTTCATCCTGCTCCTGGTATTGCGGGGCCTGGCGACATTCTGGACCGACCTGCTGTGGTTCCGATCGGTGGACCTCGGTGCGGTGTGGGGGACACTCATTCTGTCCAAGGTGATTCCCGCCGCCATCGGATCGGTGGTCGCGTTCCTGATGCTCTGGACGAACGTGCTCATCGCCGACCGCCTCTCTCCCCGGTTCCGGCTCTTCGACATGGCTCCCGAAGAGGAGTTCGTCGAGCGTATCCAGGAGTGGATCGAACCCAGGATTCGCAAAGTTCGGTTGTGGGCCTCGGCGGTGTTCGGCGTGCTCGTCGGTATCAGTGCTGCCGGCTGGTGGGACAACATCCTGCGGTATCTCAACCGCAGCTCCTTCGGCCAGACGGACCCGATTCTCGGCAAGGACGTCTCGTTCTACGTCTTTCAGCTGCCGCTGTACCGGGACCTGTTCGGTTGGGTTTTCCAACTTTTGTTGCTCACGACGCTGCTCGTTGCCGGGATGCACTACCTCAACGGAGGCATCCGGCTGCTTCCCGGGAGGGCGCCGCGAGTATCCGCCGGCGTTCGGGCCCATCTGTCCGTGCTGCTGGCGGCCATCGCGATCCTCAAGGCGATCGGATACCGGCTCGACACGTACGAGCTGATGTACTCGTCCCGGGGAATCGTGTACGGCGCCAGCTTCACCGACGTCAAGGCACAGCTGCCCGCTTTGGCGCTTCTCTCACTCATTTCGCTCTTTGCCGCCGCTCTGTTGCTGTGGAACATCCGCAGTCGCGGCTGGACCCTGCCTGCCGTCGCCGTCGGAGGCTGGCTGGTGATGTCGATCGTCGTCGGAGGAATCATCCCCGCTGCGGTGCAACGGTTCCGGGTGGAACCCGCCGAGCAGATACTCGAGAAGCCATACATCGAGAACGGCATCACGTTCACGAGACAGGCGTACGGTCTCGACGACGTGGAGGTGCGCCAGTTCGCCGCCTCGCCGAATCTGACACTCGACGATATCGAGAACAACCGGCCGACCGTCGACAACATCAAGTTGTGGGACCCGGCGGTGCTCACGGACACGTACACCCAGTTGCAGGAGATCAGGACCTACTACGGGCTCAACGATGTCGACGTCGATCGGTACATGATCGACGGTGCCCTCACGCAGACGATGATCGCCGCACGCGAGCTCGACGAGGAGGCCGATGTCATCTCCGGGTGGGTGAACGAACATCTCGTCTACACCCACGGATTCGGCGCGGTCCTGAGTCCTGCCAACACGGTCGACGAGCAGGGCCAGCCGGTGTTCCTCGTCCAGGACGTTCCGCCTGTGGCGACCGACCCGAGTCTGGATATCACCCAGCCGCGGATCTACTTCGGAGATACCTACTCGGATCGTTTCCTCATCGTCGGTACCAAGCAGAAGGAAGTCGACTTCCCGTTGACCCAGCAAGGCGAGTCGGTCGCCCGCAACACCTACGACGGGTCCGGCGGCGTGCCGATCGGCAGCATGTTCAACCGCGCGGCGTTTGCGCTGCGCTACTCGGATCTGAACACGCTGATCTCGAATCAGCTCACTGCAGACTCGAAGACGTTGATGATCCGCAACGTCTCGGATCGTCTCCGCACCGCTGCACCGTTCCTGCGAGTGGACTCGGACCCGTACCTGGTCGATGTCGGCGGACGACTCATCTGGATTGTCGACATGTACACGGTGTCGGATGCGTACCCTTACGCGCAGCCGGCGTCGATCAACCGACTCGGCATCGGGGTGGGGACCCTGCCGAACCGGTTCAACTACGTGCGTAATACGGTGAAGGCGACGGTCGATGCGTACGACGGTACGATTCGGCTCTACGTCGTCGACGACAGTGACCCGATCATCCGTGCCTATCGAGCGGCGTTCCCGAGCCTGTTCTCCGACCGTTCTGCGTTGCCGGCCGATCTCGTGGCACATCTGCGCTATCCGGAGGATCTGTTCCGTGTGCAGAGCGACATGTACCTGCGGTTCCACATGACCGAACCGGACGTCTTCTACAACAGTGAGGACGAGTGGGAAGAACCGCTCGACCCTTCCAACGCAGGGAATCAGGACAAGCTTCGCGGAGAGTTTCTCGATCCGACGTTCGCCAGGCCGATGCTGCCCTACTACCTGCTGATGCGTCTTCCCGAAGAACAGCGGCTCTCCTATCTCATCCTGCAGCCGTTCCTGCCGGTCGAGCGTCCGAACATGGCGTCGTTCCTCATCGCGAAGTCGGGTCCGGAGGACTACGGGAAACTGATCGACTACCGCCTGCCCCGTACCGGCTTCGTCGACGGGCCAAACCAGGTCGCCGCCCGCATCGACCAGAACCCGCAGGTTTCTCAACAGATAACGCTGTGGAACCAGCAGGGATCGAAAGTGATTCGGGGCGATCTGCTCGTGGTGCCGATCGAGTCGTCACTGCTGTACATTCAGCCGATCTACCTGCAGGCGGCGAAGGTGCCGTTGCCACAGTTCAAACGAGTCGTCGCCGTGTTCAACGAAGAAGTCGTGATGCGGGAGACCCTCGCCGAAGCGTTGCAGGACGTATTTGCACGTGGAGCCACGACGACCACTCCCACGGGACCGACTGCGGGTCAGACGGCACCCGACCTGCTCGATCAGGCGGCCGAGGCGTTCACCCAGGCCGAGACCGCACTGCGGGCGGGAGATCTGGGGACGTATCAGGCCAAGATCGAAGAGGCCAAGACGCTCATCGAGCAGGCGAGGAAGCTGCTCGGCGGCTGACCCGTTCTTGTGACGGTCGAACGGGATAGTCCCATTCGCACGTCACAGGAACGCCTGCAATCGGTTTGCAATCGAACCGCAATCTCCCGATGACAAGCTCGGTCTGTCAGCAAGATCGAAAGGAGATCCCGTGCACGCCGTCTTGATCACATTCCAATCGTCCGTCGGGTTGGACCAGCTCGATGAACCGTTCGCAGCCTACGCAAGAGGTCTGCGTGACGTCCCGGGCCTGGTCTCGAAAACATGGATTCGCGACCAGGCTACGTTCGGTGGCTTCCATTTGTTTGTGGGGAGAGCTGAAGCCGACAGTTACCTCTCGAGCCAGATGGTGGCGGACCTCACTGCAAACCGAGCATTCTCGGACTTCGAGATTCGACACTTCGAGGTGCTCGAGCGTCAAAGCTTGCAGAACGGCATGCCGACCGTTCCGTTGGCCGTGTGATCCCCCCTGGCCTCTCGCACGTGGCGGCCGGTGGCCGTCCGCGCGGGAGGCCACTTGCGTAAGGTTGGATGAATGGACTTTCGAGTTCTGGGGTCGCTGGAGGTGACCACTCGCGGCACGGACGTCTCGGTGGGTGGATCGAAACAACGCGCCCTGCTGGTCCGTCTTCTGATCGATAGTGGCCACATCGTGCCGACCGGCCGGCTCATCGACGACCTCTGGGGTGAGGATCCTCCCCCGACGGCAGTCAAGACGCTGCGAACCTATGTCGCGCGTCTTCGCAAGGTCCTGGAACCCGACCGGCCGCCGGGGGGCGAACCCGCGATCCTGGTGAGCCACGCCGGCGGGTACGAACTCCGTGTGGATGCCGGGCACATCGATGCTCAGCGGTTCGAGGCTGCGGCAACTGCCGCTCGCACACAGCTGGACTCTGGCCTCCACACCGAAGCGGCAGGCGGATTCCGGCGTGCCTTGGACGAATGGCGGGGTCCCGCCCTCGTCGATTTGGCCGAGTATGAGTTCGCGCGGGTCGAAGCCACTCGTCTCCGAGAGTTGCGACTGGCCGCATTGGAAGATCGCATCGAGGCAGATCTGCGTCGGGGCAGAGCGAGAGATCTCGTGGCGGAACTCGAATCCTTGACGGAGGCACATCCGTACCGCGAAGGCCTATGGCGTCAGCTCATGGTCGCGCTGTATCAGTCCGATCGTCAGGTTGAGGCGCTTCGTGCGTACCAGTCTGCCCGGCACAAGCTCGGTGAGGATCTCGGTCTCGAGCCCATGGAGGACCTCAAACGACTTGAAGAGCGCATCCTCATGCAGGATCCCACGTTGACCGTTCACAAACATCGGCACGGTGGGCTCCACCACTTCCCCGTCCAGCGGACGATCTTCGTCGGGCGTGACCGGGAACTGCTCGAGATCAGCGACCTGCTGAGCGAGACCCGCTGTGTCACGATCACCGGGATCGGTGGGGCAGGCAAGACCCGGATCGCGCACCGGCTCGCATCAGCGGTCGCAGACGCGTACCCCGACGGTGTCTATCTGGTCGAGTTGGCCTCGATCGTCGACCCGGATCTGGTCCTGGACCAGGTTGCCACGGCGATGGGGGTCCTCGAGGGCGGATGCGCGCCTGTCCAGCCGCTCGGCGATGCCCTCTCGACGTACCTTCACGACAAGCAGGTCCTTCTGGTTCTGGACGACAGCGAGCATGTGCTCGAAACGACGGCAGCGCTCGTCGAACGCCTGTTCGACGCCTGCCCGTCACTGACACTGCTCGTCACGAGTCGCCAAACGCTGGGTATCGCCGGCGAAACCGTCTACCGCCTGCTGCCTCTCGCGTTGCCTCCGGTGATCGGCCCGGACGAGAACCCCGAAACCTTTGAGGCGGTGCGCCTCTTCGAGACCCGGGCCCGATCGGTACGCTCCGACTTTCACCTCACGGCGGGCAACGTCGATGATGTCGTCGAGATCTGCCGTCGCCTCGACGGAATCCCCCTGGCGATCGAACTCGCCGCGGCACGGGTCAATATGCTCAGCCCATCCCAGATCAGTGCCCGGTTGGCGCACAGTATCCGGCTGCTCAGCAGCGGCCTGCGTACCGATCCCAGGCATAGGACGCTATTCGCCGCGATGGAGTGGAGCTACCGTTTGCTCTCGGTGCCCGAACGGGTGCTCTTCGATCGGCTCTCGGTCTTCGCCGGACGCTGGGACGTCGAATCGCTCGAGGCAGTGGCCCCTGAGGGAAGGATCGAAGGGCATGACGCGTTCGACGTGCTCGCCCAGCTCATCGACAAGTCGCTGGTCGTCGTGGAGGAGCGAGCCGGAACGGCCACGTATCGGCTTCTCGACACCGTGCGCCAGTACGGATCAGAGCGTCTCGTCGCGACCGGCGAAGCGGCGGCGGTTCGGGAGAACCACGATCGGTGGATGCTCGACCTGGCTCGAACCGGCGAGCCACTCCTGCGGGGCGGTGGGCAACAAGAATGGCTGCAGCGGTTCGATCTCTTACAGGAGGACTTCTCGACCACCATCAAGCGCATGCTGAGCGAGGGAGCGTTGGACGCGGCGTCTGGTCTCGTCGCGGCGCTCGGTTGGTACTGGTACATGCGAGGCAATTGGAAAGGTGCGCGTCGCTGGGTCGAGGTGTGTGCCGATTCCGGTGTCGCCGGTCTCGAGATGGCGCGGGTGGTGTACAAGGTCCTCGGAATCGAGGTCCTTCGAGGCTATGTCCGTGATGTTCCTCCGCGGGTGGACGACGCTCGAGAGGTGTGTCGCAGCGAAGGCGATGCGTTCGGGGTCGCCTGGGCGTCGCTTCTGCTGGGCATTGCCGAGGACATTCGTGCCAAGGACCTGGAGTATGCCTATGGACTGGTGTCGCGAGCTCATGATGGGTTCGTCGAGCTTGGAGACGAGTGGGCGGCGGCGGAGACGTGGATGTGGATGGGCACGATTGCGAACGATAAGGGGGACTACGAGCACGGCTCTGGTTTGTTGCGGGAAGCGGTAGCCGAGTTCGAGCGGATTGGTGATGCCTGGTCGGGTGCCGGGTGCTGGTTCTGGATCGGGCAGGTTGCGTTCGAAAGGGGTGATCTCATCGCTGCCGAGCGCGCGTACCGGAGCAGCGTCGAGCGGAGCCATCTTGCCGGAAATCGCGTCTACGAAGCGCACGCCCAGAGCGGCTTGAGCAACGTCCTGCTCACACGCGACGATCCTTCGGTCACCGAAAGCTCGCTCTTGAAGGCCAGAGAGCTGTTCACACGGATCGGCGACGACTTCTGCTCCGTGTCGACGATCGGTCGCATGGGGAGGGTCGCCGCCGGCAAGGGTGATCACGCGCGCGCCGAGCGAATGTTCAGTGATGCGCTGATCGCGCTCCATCGTATGGGCAACACGATCGGTGTGGTTTCATACCTCGTTCGCCTTGCGTCGGTTGCCTGCGCCCGCCGGCAAGGCGGGCGAGCGGCCAGGCTTCTCGGCGCCGTCAGTGGTGTTTTGGGTCACGTCTCTTCACCGGAGTGGCTGCGGAGTGAGTACCAAGAAGCGCTTGGAGACGCCGAAGAGCTGGTGCTGGACTTCACAGTTTTCGAAGATGAGTTCGCCGGTGGATCGGGCATGAACCTCGATGAGGCCGTCCGCTTCGCTACGGTCGTTGCTCTGCCGGCGGCCAATGGCTCGGATCGGAGCACTGCCGAGGCTGACAAGCTGGGTGCGTTCGTCGAGCCCGACGGCGCATTGCGAATCATTCTGTTCACCGACATGGAAGGCTCGACACGACTGGCCGATCTTCTTGGTGATGCGCACGCTCAGGAGTTGCGGCGCGTTCATGACACGATCACCCGGGACACGTTGGCCGAGCACTCGGGCATCGAGGTCAAACACACCGGTGACGGGTTCATTGCGACGTTTCGCTCCGTCACCAACGCTCTGGGGTGCTCGACGGCGCTGCAGCGAGCCTTTGCGGACTACAGCCGGGCTCATCCGGCGACACCACTTCGGATCAGGATCGGCCTCAACGCCGGCGAGCCGGTTGCCGAGCGACAGGACCTGTTCGGCACTGCAATGAATCTGGCGGCACGGATCTGCGACAAGGCTTCACCTGGACAAATCCTGGTCGGCAATGTCGTCCGGGAACTCGCGGCAGGCAAGTCGTTCGCCTTCACCGATCTTGGACAGGTGCAGCTGAAGGGCTTCTCCCAGAGCGAATCCATTCACCAGGTCGATTGGGACGTCGGTTCGGTCACCCGCTGATCCTTCTTGCGACGCTTCGCACGAATAGTCCGAGCCAAGCGTCGCAAGAACGGGTGGTGCTCACATTCCGGCGAGCAGCATCGCGTACGCAGAGGTCTCGGCGAGCTCGAGCCGGTCGTAGGCCTCATCGAGATCTGATCCGACGGCGACCACACCATGCCCGTACAGCAGCACGATGACCGCTCCGCCGGCAACGGCTGCGCCGACGGCTCGACCGAGTTCTTCACTGCCGCTCGGCGCGAACTCGACAGCGGCGAAAGGGCCGACGGCTTCGGTGAGCTCGGGGAGCCGTGCGGTGAGGTCGAGTCCGCGGAGCCCTGCCGCGATGAGCGCCGGTGCGTGGGCGTGAAGAACGGCTTTGACATCCGGACTTGCAGCGTATGCGGCGCGGTGCAGCGGGAGTTCCGTGCTGGCCCGAGCCGGAGTCTCGTCGGAGTCGAGTCGAACGGCGACGAGGTCGCTCGGGTGGAGCGTGTCCTTGCGGGCGCCGCGCGGAGTGATGAGGATCGTGTCGCCGATACGCGCCGACAGGTTGCCGGCGCGTCCGGCGATCAGACCGGCATCGTGCATACTCTTGGCGATGCGACAGATCCCGGAGCGGATGTCGTACCTCATGGGAGGGTCTGTTCGAAGGGTGGAGTGGCGATGCCCAGCTCGGTGACGATCCCGGTGATCAATGCGGCGGGAGTGACGTCGAATGCCGGGTTCCAGACGTCGATGGTCTCGGGGGCGGTGAGGGTCCCGAACCCTCGGCGGATCTCGTCGGGGGAGCGCTGTTCGATGCGGATCTCCTCGCCGGTCGGTGTGGCGGCGTCGATCGTGGAGGTGGGGGCGAAGGAATAGAAGGGGATGCCGTGGTGGTGGGCGAGCACGGCGAGCGCGTACGTGCCGATCTTGTTGGCGACGTCACCGTTTGCGGCGATCCGGTCGGCGCCCACGAAGACGACATCGGGGGGTCGGCGACTGAACAGAGCGCCGGCCATCGAGTCGGTGATGACGGTGACGTCGATGCCCGCCTGGTCGAGTTCCCATGCGGTGAGGCGGCTGCCTTGGAGGAGTGGTCGGGTCTCGTCGGCGTAGACGTGGATCGACCAGGCACGCTCATGGGCGAGGTAGATGGGGGCGAGGGCGGTGCCGATCCCGCCGGTGGCGAGCGCCCCGGCGTTGCAGTGTGTGTGCACGGTGGCGCCGTCGCGCAGGAGGGTGAGGCCGTGCTCACCGATACGTTGGCACGTGGCACGATCCTCGTCGTAGATGGCGATGGCCTCGTCGGTGAGAGCTCGGGCGAGATCGTCGGGCCGACGAGAGACGACGGATCGCATACGGTCGATCGCCCAGGTGAGGTTGACGGCCGTGGGGCGGGTGACGGCGAGGCGGTCCGCCCATTCGTGAACGGCTCCGGCGAGATCTGCCTGATCGAGGTGGCCGGCGGCCTGGTTGGCCAGTGTGGCGATGCCCATGGCGGCGGTGATGCCGATCAGTGGGGCGCCGCGGACCCGCAGGGAGATGATGGCTTCCTCGATCTTCTCCAGCGTGTCGAGGCGGATTTCTCGTTGCTCTGCGGGCAGCAGCGTTTGGTCGAGGATGACCAGTCCAGTTCGGTTCTCGGCCCAGCGGATGGGGGTGATCGGGTGATTCACCGTTGTGCTCCGGCCTTTGCGGTTGCTTCTGTGGGGGCGTACACTATCCGCCGCGACGCGGGGTGGAGCAGTCTGGTAGCTCGTCGGGCTCATAACCCGAAGGTCGCGGGTTCAAATCCCGCCCCCGCTACGAACGAGATCCCTTGTAAACACAGGGGATTTCGGCTTTCTCGCCTGCCGCGGCCAAGCCCGTGATTGCCACTCTGAAGCCAAACTGAAGCCAAACGGTCGGTGGATCGCTGCGTCACTCCTTGTCG